>CAZJRT010000130.1:0-5799 GCA_964548445.1 uncultured Pseudobdellovibrionaceae bacterium | reverse complement strand
GAGCCCCGTTGCTGTCTAAAGTCGAGGAACCAAAGACAAAATCGTCCGTACCGTAAACTACCGGAGCACGCGCTCTAACCACTGTACCGTTGCGCTCGAACAGACCGGTATTGCCACCAGCAACGTCCGATGCCGTGAAACAATTCAGGCCGTCCGCATCACAGTAATAGGCCGCACCAATATCGCCGGTTACATCGACTTCGAGTGCTTGCCCGCCGCCACCACTGCCGTCGCTGAGCGTTGTAGAACCAATTGCCAAACCGCCAGCAAGATAGGCACTATGGGCAGATAATGCCGCAGTCGGTGCATCCCACAGAGCGCCTCGGGACTCGCCGGTGTGCAAGTGATAAACACCCGTAACGCCGTTAAACACTCCTGCACCATTGAAGCTCATGTAAGAGTTGGCAGCATCAGCCACGCCATCATGAGCCATATACAAGTCCGTACCGCCCAATATCATATCACCAGAGGTATGGATGCTTTCGAGCGGAGCATTTATATTTATGCCGAGCCTGCCGGTTTCCGTCAGACGCATTATTTCCGTATAGGTCGTTCCGTCAGCACTGGAAACAAACCCGAAGCCCAGTTCGGCATCTGCCCCATTTGCTGCGCCGAAGAAATTTGTCTCCCAGGTATCTCCAGCCATATCGACTCCCAGACCCGAACGCGTCAGGCCGCCATCATCATTCCAGATAAGCAGCCTTTGTCCCTCAAGGCCCGCACCCATATCGATTCTGGCCAAAGGATCTGCTACTCCTATACCAAATTCATTGGTGGCTTGGTCATAGACAAATTCGCCGGTATCCACTCCGAACATTCCGCCGTCATTAATAATGATATCCTTGTCAGCGCCAGGTGCTGGCGAGGTACCGGAAGCAACATCGGAGGCGAGGAAACATTCATTACCGGCTTCGTTACAGAATTTGGTCGCGCCAAGCGGACCTTCCACATCGACGAAAAGCTGGCCGCCTGTTCCGGTATCAGGTGAGGTATCACCAATTCCAAGATAACCGGAAGCAGTAAAACTTGAATCGATTGCCGTGCCGTCAACACCCAAGATGCCACCACCGCCAACGCCACCGACCTGTATAGAACCGGTTAAAATGTCGCCGGTTACATCCAGCTCATAACCCGCTGTGGCTGTCCCAGCTCCGCCTATGCTCAATGTGCTGATAAGGCCATCACCCTCAACTTCGAATTCGAGGTTTGTACCCGCCGGTCCGGTAGAACCGACATGCAAGGTTGTCACATTATAAATGTCCTGGAAGTTGTGAGCATCCTGGTCACCAGCATCATTTCCTTGAGTAAGGACTTCTGTAAGTGTTTGATCATCGGTACCCGGATCAGTCGTATCGTAGTCATCCAGACAAGCCCATCCAGAGGAAGTCCAGATAAATTTTTTCGTGTTTGTCGGAGTACATTCGGGCGGCAAACCAAAATGGACTCCGCCAACCTCCAATGATCCGGAAATAGAGGCACTTCCTGCAACATCCAGAGCCACGGTAGGATCTTCAACCCCCATGCCAATCAGGGGCGAGTCCGCGCCAGCGCCCGGACCGTTTTTATCGAGCCAGCCAAAAATCGTATTACCAATATTCAGGTAATAGGAATCGGTGGCAGCCAATACATCTATCGCATCCGCCGAATTTGTTCCTATCAGGATATTGTTGGTTCCCGTCGTTGAGGTAACGCCTGTACCCTGACCTATCATAACGTTTTCACTGCCGGTTAGTGCCGTGGCCGTACCCTGACCTAAAATTGTATTGGCAGTGCCGGTATCAATGACCAGGCCGGAGCCGGTACCGATTACTGTATTGCCTATCCCGGTCGTCGCCACAACTTCCGGCGCACCGGAACCAAGAAACAGCGTTCCGGCGCTGTCCGATTCGTTTAAAGCCAGCACCCTTTCATCATCGACTTTCAGATAGGCGGAGATATCAACATCACCATCGACTTCCAGCAGGTCATTTACGGTCGAAGGATCGTCCCCGAGTATAACCTTCTTGTCGTTTTGAATTTTCAGGATCTGATCACCGTCACTATCGGTAATTTTAAGTGCATTATTTGCGGCGAGTTTATTTTCTCCCTGAATGGTTAGCTGCGTGCCGGCCACTGCGGTTGTACCGATACCGACATAGCCAACCGCATCCATGTGCAACCGACCGCCCGAACCGATAAGGTCGAGACCATTACTGGTAATATATGAAGAAGCCCAGCTAATGCTCTGGCCATCAGTCATCATGATATCGCCGGTGAGCTGAATGTTTCCGGTTACATCCAGAGCCTGTTGCGGATCGGCCATGTTGATGCCGACGGTACCGCTATAGTAAATATCACCGGCGTCGGTTCCATCCAGCCACTTGCCGCCAGCACCGCCAAGTCCACCAATAGCAACCCATTCCTCATTCGGATTGGCGCCAAGGCACATCAGTAGCTTGGTTGTGCCTTCAATCCCCAGAACCCCGTTACCTTCAGCGGAGCAATTATCTCCTTCCGTTCCGGTATTTTCGATATCCAGACCGTCGAGGAATTTCGGTGCCGCCTCCGTTATTGCCTCAACGTAGTCCATTTTCAGGTAAGGAAATTCGTTATAGGCCCCGACTGTGGCATCCGAAACAGAGATCGGCGCACCGAAAGTACCGCCTGAGGGAACATCGATACTTTTATCGATCGTAGCAGTCCCTGGCGCTCCGGCCTTTAGTGACCACAGGCCTCCGGAAACTGCTACAGCCTCCGCATAAGTAAATTCGAGAATCAGGTCATCGCTGCCTGAATCTTTAACGACCAGCTTTTCTCCGGGAGAATCGAGGTCACCGTTGGTATTGCTGTCAGCAGTAACAAAATGCAGACATTTGGTATTGAATTCCCGGTCAGGACCAGCAGAAATAATAGCTATAATCGGATAATCCTGATCGCTATCACCACTACCATCCAGTCGCTTTCCTCCACTACATCCGTCCTGATCTATCTGGGTACCGGCATCCCATACGCAATAGCCGTACTTGGTGCCCCATGGGTCGTTCTGACTTGCTCCAATCGATGCCGGAAGCCAGCCGCCACCGTCCGATCCAGTAACTGCGCCGGGCCCAACGGCGGATCCTGGATCATCCCATTCTACTGGTTCAACAAACCCATCCCCGGTGCCGCCATCTGCCTCGCAGTCACCTTCAAAAGCGTCCATGGTTGCAGCCAGAAGCGCGAGCTTGGAAGCGATCTGCATCTGCGTATCTGCCATGGTTCGCCGGTTGACTTCTACCATTGTCGATAGCGGTCCCCGGATCATATTGACCGTCACGGCCCCCAGTACGCCGACTACGGCAACCGCGCCGAACAGCGTGAAGAAAATGTTTCCTCGTTCTCTGTAATTCATGGCTTTAAAGCCCCCAAGCTCTATTTATCTCTTCGTTTTGCACCCCGAAAACGGCCGGCGGTTATATATTTCAAGCAGTTACTCAGCGTACTCGTGGGAAAATACTGGTGGGAAAGGTTCGCAGAAGCGCACTCGCGCAGGACGCACGAGCGTATCGTAAGAAAGCTGGACAGGCGTTCAGCGTTATTTCGGTCATGGATAAAAGGGCCCCTAACCGTGATTCTGCAAATATTTTCCCACATATTTATTATTAAATAAAATTGTTTATAAAACCTTAGCATTTGGGGCTTGAGAATTCTGGAAAATCAGGTATTTATCTCTGATCGGAAGCAATTTAATCTGGCTACAATTTATTTAAAATTTTATCTAAATTTTATATTTGCAAAGGCCTTTTTTTGCTTGGCCTAAGGCATTGATTCAGTATGCTAAATCAAGCTGGCTTCTAGCAATAATATTTCGTCGGCTTATAAAGCAGTTCTTTGGATTTTTTATCTGCCTGCAAATTCAGTCGATGCTGGACAGAAAAATTTTCTAAAATTTTTCGTAATTTTATTTCTTGAATCGCAAAATTCAGGGTAAAGGCACTTCAAAATCATTCAATATTTTCGTTTGCCGCTCTCGCAATTTCTCCTGATCGAAGTCTTCGATCATTTCATTGAACATCCGGTGCCAGTTAATTTCTGCTTTAAGATGCAGAAAAACCGAACCCAGACCAAGAGCGGCCCGATCCATAAAGACAAACTCCCGTGGTACAGAAACCCCTCCGGCCTCTCTCAGCCTTTTATGAACCTGCATGGCCGTTTCACGGCCATAAACTCCGTTGCTCACTTCACCTATGGGTCGTATCGAATCCTCAAGCAAAGGTGCATAAAGAAAACGTGCCCAGACATTCAGAATATCAATCTGTTCTTTTGTAAGACCTTTAAACCCCCATGTCTCATAAGCATGTACTGCCAGATCATTATTATGATTCAGCAAGGCATTGTATAAATCTATAACCCCTTGAACAAATTCAGCTCTGAATGTACGTACACATCCAAAATCAAGCAGGTTAATGGAATCATCTTTACGCACGCTATAGTTGCCCAGATGAGGATCGCCATGAATAACGCCATAATGATAGAAAGGCACATACCACATGCGAAACATATTCATGGCAAGGCGGTTGCGCTGCTCCGGGTGAGCATTGATGAAGGTTAGTATAGGCGTACCTTCCAGCCAGGTCGCAGTAAGAAGTCTGTCCGTTGTAAGCTCTTCTGCAACTTCAGGCACGTGAACCTGCTTTTCTCCAGCCATCATGTGGCTATATAATCGGCAGTGCCGGGCTTCGAGCCGGTAATCCAGTTCCTCATAAAGCCTTGCCGCCAGTTCTTCCTGTATATGACGGGTCTGAATCGTTTTGTCGTAATGTTCAAAAACTGAAAAAATAATTTTCAGCTGGCGAAGATCTGTCTCTATTGCGGAATGCATATCTGGATATTGCAATTTGCAGGCCAGCAGACTTCCGTCTTTGCCAACAGCTTTATGTACCTGCCCAAGGCTTGCAGCGGCGGCGGCCTCGTGCTCGAAAGAATAGAAACGATTCTCCCAGTCAGGCCCCAGTTCAGTTTTCATCCTCCGGCGTACGAACGCCCTTCCCATGGGCGGAGCGTTTGACTGGAGCTGCTGGAAGGCCCTTGCATATTCGGGAGGCAAAGCTTCAGGTATCGTAGCCAGTATCTGGCCAATTTTCATTACCGGCCCCCGCAGGTTAGCCAAAGCTTTCATAAGCTGCAGGGCGTGCTCTTCTCTTTCGATCTTCAAACCCAGAAAGCGCTCGCCAGCCACTTTCGCCGCCAGACCGGCCATTGCCCCGGTCACCTGGCCATACCGGAACAATCCGCTCATCGGTGTATCTTTTTCTTTTTCGTTACTCATCTAGAAAGGAGCATTAGATCCTGCTCTTTTAAAGTCCAGAGAAAAATTGACCGTACCGGAGAAATCACGGCTTTATAGACAGCACTGATAGAAATATGATGCAATAATAACCAAGCTGGGGCATTATCCCCGGATAACCTGAAGCCCTGCTAAGATCATATGCGCTGGATTGTAACTTTCTTTTTGGTAATTATCGCTGCTAGTGTGGCTGCCTTTTCTACATATGAAGGCTCGCCCGTGCGGCTGTGGTTTGAAGAAAGGCGGGAAGCTGCCAGAGAAGCTACTCAAAACCATCCTGAAACCATGCTGTTTGCTCCATTTAGCGAAATACCGCCGGATTTTATTCCTCCTTCTGCAGAAGAACAGGAAAGAAGCCTGCCTACCAACCGGGCTCCTCTGGAAGAGCCGCATCGTTCTGCCGATGAAGTTGCTGAATGGCTAATGGTTGTCATTGCCGAATCTTTGGCTTTTGACGGACTTAACTATGAATCCGTTACTCGCCAGGTATCTCC
>CAZJRT010000129.1:0-5820 GCA_964548445.1 uncultured Pseudobdellovibrionaceae bacterium | reverse complement strand
GCAATAAAAGCTGCTGGGAAGAGCGTGCGCCTATTCACAGTAATTACAGTCCTCACAACATCCTGTTCGAACTGGTAGAGGAAGAATATGTTCCTGATGCCAATGGCTTGGCCCTAATTGCAGCTGCACGCAAGATGTGCTATCGTTTTACGCTGGATTACGTTGAAAATAACACGCGCGATGAAAAACGGGTTGCTGCTTTCGGCAAGCATGCTGATTTTATTAAAATTTGCGTTGTGATGATTGAGGAATGGGAATTGGGGCTTCCGGGGCTTTCCAGTTTCGTTAACTTTCTTCAGGAGCAATGTTCTCATGCCCAGTTTATAGCGGAATGGGTTAGCTCTGCGGCTAAAGCCCGCTTGCTTTCAGAGGTAGGTTTTCATGCTGTGCAGGGGCGTTATCTTCCGACTTGCCGCGACGAGTTTAACTTTCGTCTTTCCAGGACTCCGGCCCGGCGCATGTATATTGCTCATGGCGGTCTGGCCGAAGCTTTCGCTGGTATCGGAGCCTAATCAAAACTGAGTGAATTTATTTCCAGTCCATGCCGCCTTCTGCTAGCCTAGGCGGCATGGCAAAGAAGTCTTCCCGATCATATATATGTCAGGCCTGTGGAGCTGTGTATCCACGGTGGAATGGCAAGTGTGAGGCTTGCGGCGAATGGAATACACTCGCCGAGGAAATCATTGAAAGCGCCCTTCCCAGGGGGTTAGGGGGCAGCAAGACCAAAGGCAATAAGATAAAGCTGGAAGATCTGCGTAAAGATAGCGGGTCTCCTCAACCTCGCAATGTCATCGGAATAGCAGAATTTGACCGGGTTACCGGTGGCGGTCTGGTCCCCGGATCGGCGATCCTGATCGGCGGAGACCCAGGTATCGGTAAGTCCACTCTACTGCTACAGGTTGGATGCATCCTCGCAGGCAAGGGTGTGAAGGTGGCTTATGTCTCAGGCGAAGAATCAATAGATCAGGTTCGTCTGCGTTCCAGGCGATTGGAGCTGGCCGACAAGCCTATGGCTTTGGCCGCAGCGACCAGTGTGCGGGATATTGTCGCTACAATGGAAGACGCGTCTTTAGGGATTGAGCTGATTATTATCGATTCTATTCAAACCATGTACGTCGATACTGTAGAAAGTGCGCCCGGAACTGTTACCCAGGTGCGGACATCGGCACAGGAAATAATCAGGGCGGCCAGAAAGCGGAACATTACAGTGCTATTTGTTGGCCATGTGACTAAGGAAGGGCAGATCGCTGGCCCAAGGGTTTTAGAACATATCGTAGATGCAGTTCTGTATTTCGAAGGGGATAGGGGACATCATTTCAGAATTTTGAGAGCTATCAAAAATCGTTTTGGACCTACTGACGAGATCGGGGTTTTTGAGATGACCCAGCTTGGATTGCAGGAAATTGATAACCCTTCTGCTCTGTTTTTATCGCATCGACAGGAGAATGCCACAGGAAGCGCTGTTCTGGCGGCTCTGGAGGGCACCAGACCTGTGCTGGTTGAGGTTCAGGCGTTAGTCGCCCCGACCGGTTTTGGCACACCCAGGCGAGCTGTAATAGGCTGGGATTCAAACAGGCTGGCGATGGTGCTGGCTGTGCTGGAGGCTCGATGCGGCCTGCATTTTTCGGGTTCGGATATTTACCTGAATATAGCCGGAGGCATCAGAATTTCGGAGCCGGCAGCTGACTTGGCAGTGGCTGCTGCTTTGGTAAGCGCTCTATCAGGCAAACCTTTGCCGGGTAAGACAGTCTACTTTGGAGAAATCGGCCTTTCCGGTGAATTGCGACCAGTTTCCCAATCAGCGTTGAGGATAAAAGAGGCTGCAAGACTTGGCTTCGATTCGGCCATAATTGCCCGCCGTCCGAAAGAAGCAAAAGGTGACCCTCTGGAAGTTTGCCAAATAAGCCATGTTCAGGAAGTAGTAGATAATATAGGCAGATAGTAAGCTTAAGAACCCGGTGCCGGGGCACCAGTATTGAAACTTACATCGACATTAGGTGTTTCTTCGGTGAATTTCTGCATCTGCTCACCTAGTTTGCCCTGTAGTCCATAGACTTTGGAAAGGGTGGTAAACATAGGAGTCACGCCGTTAAACTCACCTGACAGTGAGCTGGTCTGAGCCTTAAAGCCTTCGCCGGTTGATTTAATACCTGCAGCCTTTAGGGTTATATTGCCGGTTGGATTTCCTACCAAAGCATCCATATTCTCGATATTCATATTTAGTTTTTCGCTAAGTACGTCAGCGGCCATTGTCGATACGATGTTGGACATCTCGGCGACGCCGGACTCCGGTGCGGCTGCTCCGGGATTTACGGTCACATCACTGTAGAGCAGGCGCTGACCTTCATTGGAGAGATAGGCAGCAGCAGCCAGAGTGGACGTGTTCTGTGCTCCGGACGGCGGAGCGATTTTAACATTCATGCCGAGATCGCCGCCTTCGATAATGCCTGCGAAGTTTTGTTTTGACAGATCTGCCTCACCTTCAATGATGTCATCGAGAAGTTCCCGGCCATCGTAAGCGATACCTTTACTGTCTGCGATCATTTCGATAGCGCTGTTGTTCACATAGGCAAGACCATCCAGAACCGGTTGCCCGCCCCGCATGGCCGAGCCAGTAGCTGCAATGGTTTTAACTTCACCAGTATTGTCGATAATGATTTTTAACTGGCTGGAGGCAGTGACAGGCTGATCTCCTGCCATCTCTATCATCTGGTCCTTGCTGAGCGTGCTCGAAAGGTTGCTGAGCATGGGATTGCTTTCAATAACAGGCATTGCCGCCTGTTCAAACAGCTGAGTGATTTTTCCTGTAGTGGCGGAGAACTCCTCGCCTTCAGGGAGCTGAACCTGTCCGGTCCTGTAGACTTCGCCGCCACCTACTTTTTGATATTCGCCATAGGTTGCAGTTAGTGGGGTAGCGTTGAACTGGCCGGTTTTGGGGTCGTAGGATGCTTCATCCACGCTTACGGTTATCAGTACATCCTGATGACCTCTTTGTGCCGCTTCGGCTAGCGCTTCGTCGATATATTCGGTTTTTAAAACCTCGGATAGCGGGTTTTGCGTCAAAGCCGAATTTTGTGTTTCCTGTGTCTGGGCTGTTGCTGTATCGCCCATTTTACCCTCCAGTTATTCTTTTAAAACGAAGGACGGCTAAACATATCCTCCTGCTTTTGTGCGGGTTGTTCCTGTTTTGGCCCGTCTTCAGGTTTTTGGTCTGCGGCTGGTGCCGTTTCTTCGGGTGTTCCTGCCGCCGCCGATTTTTGTTGCTCGGTTGTAAGGCCGCCTTTTTCTTTAAGTGCGGGGTCCGTTGGCTCCACTGTTTCCTGTTCTGTATCAGGGCTGGCTTTTTCTTCATGCTCTTCGATAGCGGATTTCGGTTCTTCTTTATCCTTGTTGAAAAATTTTCCAGCTGCCCAGTCTCCAAGAAAAGCTCCGCCACTAATCCCCACAACAAAACCAACAATGCTGGCGATAGTGCTGATAAAGGGAATGTTGCTCAGTCCGGGGATCATGCCTACTACCGAGCTTAATATTTTTGATCCTAACATTCCTCCAGCTAACCCCCCGCCAATTGTTGCTATACCATCAGCAGCGCCGTCGATTTTCAATACGCCACCAGTATCAATGTTCTGTATGCTTTCTACGGCAGAAGGTAATGAATCTCCTGCAACAAATTCTCTTAATGCCTGCTGTTTTTCCGGCTCGAGGCCTTTTAGATAAGATGATAGTTTTAAAACAGTTTGTGCCTGATCTTTGTCAATCGCGAATTCGCCGTTTTGCCCTGTTTGAACGTTTTGCTCGTTTGTCCCGCTCGAAGCATCTGTGGCGATTTTAAGTTTGGCCAGACCGGAAAGGGCGGCCTCATGACCTTCAAATATTCCCAGATCGAAAACAGGCTTGGCACCCTCTTCCGGAGCCAACATATTTTTCAGGGTTTCATTATCGGTTTCCAGCAGGACGTCAAACATTGCAGCTCTTTCTTCGCTTGCGAGCTGTGAAAATACTGAAGAGAATTGTTTTGCTGATCCGTCAGACTTTCCGCCGGGCAGTACTCCTTCGATAAGATCAGGAGCAAAGATTTCGACCAGACCCATAAAATCTTTTTTTCCCAAAGTGTCATAAAGACCGTCCATATCATCGGGAAGAAACTTCTTGGCAATTCCGTCTACCCAGCTATCGGGAAGTACTTTACTTGCGAAATTGTACATGTTGGTCAGGGCGAACATTTTCTTGTCTTTATTATCTCGTTATCATTTCATTTGAAACCATTTTACTGCTTTGGTGCCTTCTTATGCAAACTTATGGCGTAATCGATTGATATATATGCTTAAAAAGCATAAACGGCTGGCTGTGGATTTTTAGCTGTTTTGAGTAATTAAGAATTGAGGTTTAGTGTTTTATTGTCGCAGTATTTGATCATGATAAAACAATAGCAAGTCAACAAATGCATTTATTTGCTGCTTGCTTGTGGTTATTACCCGCTGCTTTTTGTTTTTTGTTGTTCTTATTATATTGTTATCAATTAAAGCAGCGGGCTTAAGCATTAATCCAGTGAAGGTGGCTTAGGCGCCTGCGATGCAGGAGCTTCGTCCCTGTCAAAGAGGGGTGAGACAACATCGCTTACTTTGCCCCATGCGCCGGAAACTGAGTTGAATGCGCTTGAGACTGTATCGGAGATTTTTCCGAAATCAATTCCTTTGACAAAGTTTAGCGCTTTTGAGCCGATATTCATCAGGGCGTCAGTTGATTTGCCCCCGGTCATAAAATGTAAGGCCGTTCCGCCAATTCCTGCTGCAAGCATGCCGCCTTTACTGAACAGGCTGGCTGCTGTGCTTATAACAAATTTCGCAGCCTTAATTGGCAGTGCTGCAAAATTGAAAGCTTGTGTAAGTGTAGACATTTTTTCCTCTATCCCGTTTTGTGTGTTGTTTTCCATATAAACTAAAATTCTTTAATTTTCGGTTAAATTGTACAAAAATTCTGCAGTTACCGTCTAATAAGAGCGGTTTATTGCCGTTTTTTCAGGATCTTGCTTGTAATTATTTTCTGAGCGGATGGATTGCTTTCACTGCCTTTTATAGATATCTTTGCGCTGTTTTCTAGGAGAAAGAGGCGTTAAATGCGCACAATTGGACTTATCGGAGGGTTAAGCCCTCAGTCGACTACTCATTATTATAAATGGATTTGTGAGGGGGTGCGTGAGCGACTGGGCGGGCTTAATGGTCCCGAGATGTTAATCTCATCTGTGAACCAACAAAAAATAACCGAATTGCGGGAAGAAGGTCGGTGGCCGGAAGTAGCAGAAATTCTCTCAGGCAAGGCCAGGGCACTTGAAAATGCCGGCGCTGATTTCGTTCTGATATCATGTAACTCGGTACATCATGTAGCAGACAGGGTGGAGGCTGCTATATCCGTACCGTTTCTCCATATAGCCGATCCTGTCGGGCAGGCAATGCGCAGTAAAAATATTAAATGCGCCGGGCTATTGGGGACCCGATATACGATGAAAATGGAGTTTTATCGCTCACGGCTCAGTAAATTTGGAGTAAAGACAATTGTGCCGGATGAAGAGGATTGCCTTCGGGTGAACGACATTATTTTCAGTGAGCTGTGCAAGGGGATCATCCGGGAAGAATCCAGGCAGGATTTTATTAACGCCGCCAATGGACTTTTTGAAAAAGGCGCGCAGTGCCTGATACTGGGCTGCACTGAAATCGACATGATTATAGGACAGGAAGATTTTGATCTGCCCGTATTTGATTCAACCCGCTTGCATATCGATAAAGCGTTGGCTTATTCACTTGGAGACACTGACACTATTGG
>CAZJRT010000128.1:0-5830 GCA_964548445.1 uncultured Pseudobdellovibrionaceae bacterium | reverse complement strand
CACGGCAAAATATCACCGGCATCGAATCATTCATTTCCAAGAATACTGGCAGTTGCCAATCAAAAGGGCGGCGTGGGTAAAACCACAACGGCGATTAATCTAGCTACCGCCATGGCAGCGGCACGCAAGAAAGTCTTGCTGGTAGATCTTGATCCACAAGGGAATGCTTCTACAGGACTGGGTGTCCGCCGGGCCGATATTCGCAAAAGCACCTATGATCTTTTGTTTAATGAATGCGATGTAGCGGAGGCTTCTCTGCCGAGCAAGGTTCCGGGATTGAAAGTTCTTCCTTCTTCGGTGCATCTTTCCGGGGCAGATATTGAATTGGTGACAGCGAGCAGGAGAGAGTTTCGTTTACGTGATTCACTGCGTCAGGCATTGCCCTACGATTATGTGATTATTGACTGTCCGCCATCTTTGAGTTTGCTGACATTGAATGCTCTGGTGGCTGCCGATTCGGTTGTAGTTCCGATGCAATGCGAGTTTTACGCGCTGGAGGGGCTTAGCCATCTGACCAAAACTGTCGAGCGAGTAAAGCATCACTTTAATCCATCGCTGGATATCCATGGTGTAATTCTGACAATGTTTGATCGTCGGAATAATCTTTCTTCGCTGGTAGCTGACGATGTTCGAAAGTATTTTGGCGCCAAGGTTTATAAGACGGTGATACCGCGCAACGTCCGTTTGTCCGAGGCCCCATCATTTGGTTTGCCTGCAATTGTATATGATATGGCTTGCCCGGGCGCCAAGGCGTATATCAATCTGGCTGGTGAAATCCTTAAACGTGAACGCAATATTTTAAAGAACCAGCAGCGAGCAGCCTGATATGGACGATAAAGACATCAATGAAGAAGAAGTCGGTTTTGAAGCAAAGCCCAAAAAGCGCGGACTTGGTCGAGGTCTTGACGCCTTGTTTGAGGATGGCGAGAACAGCTTTGCTCATTCAGAAGATGATTTAGGCGGAGCAGTTAGAAAAATCATTGGTATTGCCCAAATCGAGCCTAATCCCAGCCAGCCTCGCCGTCATTATGATCAGCAGGCCCTGGACGAACTGGCTGACTCGATAGAGCATCATGGTTTATTGCAGCCATTAATCGTTAGACCGAAAGAAGGTCATCCCGATTCTTATCAGATTGTTGCTGGCGAGAGGCGCTGGCGAGCTGCCCAGAAAGCTCAATTGCATGAACTGCCGGTTCTCATCGCCAAGTATGATGACGAAACGGTTTTAGAAATTGCTCTGGTTGAAAACCTGCAGCGGCAGGATCTCAACCCTTTGGAGGAGGCTGAAGGCTATCGCAGGCTGGTTGATCAATATGGCCATACTCAGGAAGATATCTCCAGTGCGGTTGGTAAAAGCCGCAGCCATGTAGCAAATATAATGCGGTTGCTTAATTTGCCTGCTTCCGTTCAACAAATGGTAGCTTCAGGCGAACTCAGCAGCGGTCATGCAAGAACGCTGGTTACGGCTTTGGATCCGGAAGCTCTGGCCAGGGAAATTGTGTCAAAAGGTTTGAATGTCCGTCAGGCTGAAGCTCTGGCGAGTGAAGCCGCTGGCAAGGCCGTCAAAGCGATAAAAAATCCGAAAAAGGAAAAGGATGCGGATACGCGCGCTCTTGAGGATGAGATTTCAAATGTGCTGGGAATGAAGGTTTCTATCACAATGAAAAATAAAGGGGCGGGAAGTCTTAATATCGCTTTCGCAAATCTCGATCAGCTAGATGAAGTCTTGCATCGCCTATCACATTTTCCTGGCGCACGTCAAAACGGCTAACAGAAACAAAGACAGCTTATAACTTCGAAACTCCCAGTATGGTCTGGGAGCAAAGCGTGTCAATTGGCATACGGCTTTGTTTGCATTGTGATTCCAAAGTAAACAGTTTTTTCAACACAAATTCTATCTTCTCTATGCTCCAGCGGGAAACCTGGGAACGGAACTGCTGGTCGTATTTAAAAAAGACGGGTGGTTGTAATGACTTGATAGCAGTTTCAGCTGTTGCGCCGTCCATAACCTTCGCTTTTACCAGATGAAGTCTGCGAAAGTGGTTTTGTAAAGATCGTAAAATTACAATATCAGGAACACCCTCGGCTTTAAGTTTGGTAAAAGCCTGCAACGCAATAGAAGATTTATTGTCGGCTACAGCAAAAATAAGCGTATCCAGGTTTTGTGCTCCGGCCTCGCCGCAGCAATTTCTGGCTATTTCCAAAGTTATGTTTTTTTCATCTCCCATAAAAAGGAGAAGCTTTTCTATTTCGCTGCGAACGCGGCCCCGGTCGCCTTGTAAATTGACAGCCAGCCATTGCAGCGCATCAGATGCTATAGTATAGCTCTGCTCGGACGCCATATTTCTGATAACTGCAAGAAGGTCACGTTCCCCTTCAACATAGCAAGGAATCGCTGCCGCGTTAGATGCGTTCTCACATAGTTTTCTCAATGAAGAGCGGGGTGTAAGTTCTTCGGCTTCAATTATAATCAACGCTTCGGAATTGGGATTTGCTAAATATTCTTTAAGCGCTGGTACAATTTTTTCACCAACATTTTCAATACGGATAAGACGCCTGCCACCCATCATGGAAATGGCATTGGCTTCATCTCCGAGCTTGGCCGGGTCGGCAGCCAGATCGTCACCATTAATTACAGAAACATTAAAAGGGTCGTTATAATCATCAACAACAGTAAGTCCCAATGCTTTCAGTCGCTCACTGACCAGACCTCTATCAGGGCCATATACCAGCGCCACCCTTACATCCGGACTTGGCTGCTTTACAAAAGAATCGATCTGGCGTGGAGGTATTTTCATCTAATAAGCCTTGGTAGCTATTTATTTTTTCAGTTTCTCCCGGCGCTTGCTGGCCCAGCTTTTGATTTCGGTCTGGCGGGTTCGGCTTAGAGCGAGCGAATCTTTGCTAACATCTTTTGTAATTACGGATCCAGCGCCAATATAAGCGCCACTGGCAATGTTAACCGGCGAAACCAAAGTCGAGTTAGAGCCGATAAAAACGCCATCTTCCAATACGGTCTTGTATTTGCTTGTGCCATCATAATTACAGAAAATAGTGCCAGCGCCTATATTGCATTTTTCTCCAACTTCTCCATCACCGATATAAGTCAGGTGGCTGGCTTTAGAGCCTTTGGAGATGCGGGATTTTTTTACTTCGACGAAATTGCCGATTTTGACATTTTCTTCGAGTACGGTTCCAGGGCGCAATCTTGCAAAAGGACCAATTGTTGCTCCGCTTTCTATACATACACCTTCGAGATGACAATAAGGAAGAATTTCAACATTATCAGCCACTTGAACGCCGGGGCCAAAGAACACACCGGGACCAATGGTGACATCCTGCCCGATTTCAGTGTCCCAGCTAAAATATACCGTATCCGGATCTGACAAACTGACTCCGGCTGCCATATGTTTATCTCGCAGTCGTCGTTGAACTACATGTTCGTGTTCTGCCAATTGTGCGCGGTTGTTGATACCCCATACGTGATTAACTGCAAGTTCTACGACTTCGCAAGAGATCCCCGAATCTCGTGCAACGGTCACTATGTCTGTCAGGTAGTATTCACTTTGAGCATTATCATTTGTAATTTCCTGCAAGCTCGCTCTAAGCAGCGTTGCTTCAACACAATAATTCCCGCCGTTACAAAGGTCGATTTCCTTTTCACTTTCATGAGCGTCTTTTTCTTCGACAATCTTTAGCAGGTGTCCGTCATCATCAAGAACCAGACGTCCCAACCCGAAAGGATTATCGGGGACGATGCCCATCAGCGCCATAGATGCATGTGATTGCTTAAGTTCTTCCAGTGCCTGAATCGGTACTAAAGGTTCATCTCCCATAAGGATTAAAACTTTTCCCTGAAATCCTTCCAGATGAAGCATGGCAGCTTTTACTGCATCCCCTGTGCCCTTTTGCTCGGTTTGAATTGCTGCTGTGTGTGGCTTGATCGCTTCTTCAAGATCTGGCATGTCAGGCCCGACAACGACTATGATCTTGCTTGCTCCCAGATTTTCAGCGCTTTCAATAAGCCAGTGGATCATTGGCCGCCCGGCAATTTCGTGCAAGGCTTTAGGCTTTGAAGATTTCATGCGCGTGCCTTTTCCTGCCGCTAGAATTATGCAAGCCAGTTCATTCATGATAAACCTCTACCCTATTGATGATGTATAAAGCTCGAACAGATTATTATACGGGTATGAACAGCATAATCGACTGGAATATTCCAGCAAAAGAATATGTAAGGATTTTCGATCAAATCCCGCAAAGCAACTTGTTGCAGAGCTACGAGTATAGCCTGGCCTGTGCACGGGTGAATTTCCAGCGGCCTAATTACGGCAAGATTATTACAGGAGATAAAACAGCTGGCATCTTTATGCTGCTGGAAGCCGGGATTTTCAAAAACATGATACATGGGCTGATCCTGGATCGCGGACCGCTATGGCTGGAAGGCTTTGGAAACCAAACTGAAAATGAAGAATTTTTTGTTCATTTAGCGATAAGGTATCCTAAACGCTTAGGCAGAAAGCGCAGAATAATTCCCGAAAAAAGCAGTGATATCAGTAAGTTACATGGTAATGACTATGAGAGGCTGGACAGGCCGGGTTATCAGACCATCCGTCTTGATCTGCGCCCAGATGAAGCAGTTCTGCGTTCAAATCTTAAACAAAAATGGCGCAATATTCTCAATAAGTCGGAAAAACTTCCGTTTGAAATTGAGTGGGATATTAAAAGAGAAAGCTGGCTTGAGATCAGAGCCTTATACATAGAGGACAGAAAAAAACGCGGCTATCCGGGGCCTGCTGTTAAGTTGCTCGATGCTTTGGTAGATGAATTTGCCAGATCTCAAAACTTGCTTGCGGGACGAATTTTACTAAATGGTAATCTTTATGCTGCTATGCTAATTTTTCGGCACGGATGCTCTGCCACCTGGCAGGTCGGATGGACTTCGCAAAAAGGTCGTAATACTGGCGCTGGATATCGGTTACTCTGGCAAGCATGTCTGGAATTAAAAGACAGGGGGACAGATGATTTCGATCTCGGTGGTTTCAATGAGGCTGATGCCTCAGGCATTAAACATTTTAAAAGCGGTACTGGCGGGCAGGAAATACGCCTTGCCGGTCATTTTACTTAGTTTATTTCTTGTAGCTGTCCCGGCCCAGTCGCAGGCAAGTACGCATGATCGGCTTCAGACAATGGCTTACAGTGTCTACGCTGGCGGAATTAACGCAGTGCAGGCAAAGCTGAGCGTTGATCTTGAAAAGACCAGTCGTTACCGGATGATTCTTTCTGCCAAAACAAGAGGCTTCCTTGCCAGGCTGGCTCCATGGCGTGGCAGTTTTGAAACCGAAGGCTGGAAAATGGGAGGCTTCTTCCATCCACAGCACCATCGTTCAACGAGCGTTTGGCGGGAAGAAACCGAAGTCAAGGAGTACAGTTATACGAAAGAGGGTGATCTTGCTGGTCTTAAAATAACAGAAGAGGGCAAGGACAAGTCTCCTGCGGAAATTGAGAAAGGATTGACTGAAAACGCCACTGATGCATTGACAGCAACATTGCTTGTAATGCAAGGGATCAATGAAAAAGGCGCTTGTGAAGGTTCTTCGGAAGTCTTTGATGGTAAAAGAAGATTTCTGCTTAAATTCCGCAGCGAAGGTAAAACTGAACTCCAGCAAAGCTCTTACAATCTCTATAGCGGTCCGGCAGTAATCTGCGAAGTTGAGATTGAACCTAAAGGAGGCGCGTGGCATTCACAGCCGCGTGGCTGGCTTTCCATTCAGGAGCAGGGGCGCAAGAAAGGTCATTTGCCAAGGATCTGGCTGGCCAGTATTACCGAGGG
>CAZJRT010000127.1:0-5840 GCA_964548445.1 uncultured Pseudobdellovibrionaceae bacterium | reverse complement strand
GTTATTATGCTTTGTGAGTGTCCTTTGCTTCTACGGACTACTGCTTGAATTCTGGCCATTAATTCGCGCTTGTCAAAAGGCTTGGTTAGATAATCGTCAGCACCAAAACCTAATCCCTTTAATTTACTGTCAAGCTCTGTTAGTCCGGATAGAATTAAAATTGGTGTTTCTATTTTTGCGGCTCTTAGTTTTTTAAGCACATCGTAGCCGTCTATGTCAGGGAGCATAAGGTCAAGAATTATGATATCGTAATCATAAAGCTTGCCGATCTCCAGACCATCTTCACCAAGACTGGTTATGTCGACAATATATCCTTCAGACTTGAGCATCAATTCGATGCTTCTGGCCGTTGAACTGTCATCTTCTACAAGAAGAACGCGCATAAATGCCCCCAAACTGAAATAAAAGCGCTAATTTGTTAATCTTTATTAACAAGGATCTTAACAAAATGTCGGATTGTTAAAAAGACTTTTTTCAGCGGAAATGTTATAGTCCCATAAGAAAAGCACAACTTATACTAATCATCAGAAATCCTTTTCATGGACCGACTGGCCGATAACGCAATAGCTATGATATCCCCCCTTCCCGATTACGAGGCTTACGGGAAGGTGACTAAAGTCCTTGGTTTGCTGGTGGAAATTGCAGGTTTCGGCAGCAACCTGTCGATCGGCTCCCACGTTATAATCAGACCTGATAACGGCAATGATATTCCTTGCGAAGTCGTCGGATTCAAAGAGGGCCATGCCCTGCTGCTACCTTTTGGCACACTGGAAGGTGTTGGCCTTGGCTGCAAAGCCTATATCCAGCGCAATGAACCTGCAGTCTTCCCGGATGAACGCTGGCTTGGACGTGTTATAAATGCACTTGGCGAGCCCATAGATGGTCTTGGTCCGGTACCACAAGGTCCAACCCCCATACCTTTGAGAAACAAGCCGCCTCCTCCACATAACCGGCAGCGAATGGGCAAACAACTGGATCTTGGCGTACGGGCGGTTAACACCTTTCTGGCCACATGCCGCGGACAGCGGATGGGTATATTCTCCGGCTCCGGTGTTGGTAAATCCGTTTTGCTCTCTATGATGGCCAGATATACAGAGGCGGATATATCAGTAATAGGTCTGGTTGGCGAACGTGGCCGTGAGGTACAGGAGTTTCTCGAAGACGACCTTGGTGAAGAAGGCCTTAAGCGGTCTGTAGTTATCGTCGCCACAGGTGACGAACCTGCTCTCATGCGGCGACAGGCCGCTTATCTTACACTGGCAACAGCTGAATACTTTAGAAATCAGGGCAAGCAGGTTTTATGCCTGATCGATTCGGTAACCCGCTTTGCCATGGCCCAGCGAGAGATCGGCCTATCCGCCGGAGAACCGCCAACCTCCAAAGGCTATCCGCCGACTACGTTCGGAGAACTGGCAAGACTGCTTGAGCGGGCTGGCCCCGGAGGGCAGAAGCAAGGATCAATCACCGGGCTGTTCGCAGTTCTGGTTGAAGGCGATGATGTAAACGAGCCAGTCTCTGACTCTGTGCGTGGTATTGTAGATGGTCACATAGTTATGGAGAGGGCAATTGCAGATCGGGGACGATACCCGGCAATTAACGTACTTAAATCGGTATCGCGCTCGATGCCCAAGGCACTTACCGACCAGCAAAATGCCGTCATTCGCCGCGCCAAACAGGTGGTTTCTACCTATGAAGACATGTCCGAGCTGATCAGATTAGGGGCTTACAGAAAAGGGAGCGACCCGGCAGTTGATCAGGCCATCCAGCTTTATCCTCAAATTGAGGAATTCCTTACCCAGAACAAGGATGACAAGACCACAATCGAAGATGGCTTCCAGTGGCTGGCTGAAATTCTGGGGATGCCTTACGGAAACAAATAACTATCTTTCGCCAATTCGTTTGATTTCCCAGCGAAGTTCTATTCCTGAATGATCGAGAACACGACGGCGCACTTCCTCTCCGAGATTTTCAAGATCGGCAGCAGTCGCATTGCCTGTATTAATCATAAAATTACAATGCTTCTCGCTCATTTTTGCCCCGCCGACAACAAGACCACGGCATCCTGCCTTATCGATCAACTCCCACGCCTTATGGCCTTCCGGATTGGCAAAAGTAGAACCTCCGGTACGTTCCTTAACCGGCTGCGCTGCTTCCCGCTCGGCTCTGATCTCTATGAGCCTTGCCTTGATAATTTCCGGATCTCCCTTTTGTCCTTTCAGAGTGCAACCGGTAAGCACCACACCTTCAGGCACTTCCGAATACCTGTAAGCCATTTTTAAATCTTCAGAAGAAAGCTTCACGATTTCGCCGCTGCGGGACACGCCTTCTGCCGAAACCAGAATGCTTTTCATGTCCTGTCCATACGAACCGGCATTCATACAGATCGCCCCGCCAATGGTGCCAGGAATGCCTGTCAGAAACTCCATGCCGGTAATACCTGCCTCCGCTGCCACAGACGCAACATTGGCATCAAGGGTTGCCGCGCCAACCTTTAAGGTGGTTTCATCAATTTGTTCTATGTAGTTAAATTCGCGACCGAGTCGAACCACCACTCCCCTGACCCCGCCATCGCGCACAATGATATTCGACATTACTCCGACAACAGTAACCAGTATTTCACCCGGACAGGATTTAAAAAAAACGGCAAGGTCTTCCTGATCCGCCGGCTTGTAAAGGACCTCCGCCCGACCACCACAAGCAAACCAGCCTACTTCACCGAGTAGTGAATTCTCAGCATACCGACCACGGACCTTGGGAAGATCAGGCATGCTTCTTCTTTTCAGCCATTATCTCTTCCAGCTCACCGGGAAGAGCATAGGCCCATTTGGTAATATCCCCAGCGCCAAGGCAAATGACGTAATCTCCGGGCTGTGCGATCTCGGCAATATTTCTTGCCAGCGCATCAGGACTTTCCAGCTTGCTGACATTGCGATGGCCATGATTGCCAATTCCTTCAGCCAAGGCATCGCCAGTAGCACTCTCTATCAACTCTTCTCCTGCCGGATATACATCAGCAACAAACACTATGTCAGCTTCATTGAAGCAGGTGCAAAATTCCTCAAACAAGCTGGCAAGGCGAGAATAACGGTGAGGCTGCATTACAGCAATCACACGCCCCCCGGTCTCTTCTACGGCCATACGGCCAGCCTTGAGAACCGCAACTATTTCAACCGGATGGTGGCCATAATCATCAATAATCGTAATGCCTTTTACCATGCCAGTACGAGTAAACCTGCGCTTGACTCCGGTGAAGTTTTCCAAAGCTTTCTTAATAACCGGCTGAGGCATTCCCAGCTCAAGCGCTATACTTATAGCTGCGAGAGAATTTTCGACATTGTGATGTCCGAGCATCGGCAGGTAAACATCACGGAATATCGTCTCCTCACCATTATTTAGCCAGCCCACTACATGCACATCAAATAAAGAACCGCCGTTCTTCACTCTTACATTAGAAGCCCGCACATCGGCCTGCGGATTAGATCCATAAGTTATTATTTTACGATCTGTAATAGCAGCAATCAAAGACTGCACTTCGGGGTGGTCCAGACACATCACGGCAAAACCATAGAATGGCAGGTTCTCTATAAAATGTCTGAAAGCAAAGCGGATATTCTCTACATTCCCGTAGTGATCGAGATGTTCAGGATCCATATTGGTGACTACTGCCACAGCCGATGGCAGTCTTGTGAAAGTACCGTCACTTTCATCAGCCTCAACTACCATCCAGTCACTTTGGCCAATCCTGGTATTGGTGCCATAAGCATTTACTATTCCGCCATTAATAACGGTAGGGTCAAAACCGCCGTGTTCAAGCATTGCTCCTACCATCGAAGTCGTGGTGGTCTTGCCATGAGTACCGGCAATCGAGATTGACCATTTAAGACGCATCAACTCAGCCAGCATTTCAGCCCGTCGTACTACAGGTATTTTAAGATCTCTGGCAGCCTGAAGCTCGACGTTGTCATTTTTTATCGCAGAAGAAATAACTACTACACTTGGTAATGAACCATCTTCGGCCTGAAGGTTATCAGCATTATGTCCAACACTTACCTGTATTCCACTGTCACGAAGACGCTGAACATTGGCATTTTCCGCCATGTCCGAACCCTGCACCTTATAGCCCATGGTGTTAAGAACCTCGGCAATACCACTCATGCCAATCCCGCCAACGCCAATAAAATGCAAACTGCCTATGTCATGTGGTATAGCGCGCATATTCTAAAATCCTTATTTATTTTCCCAGCCGCTGGCAAGTGCCGTAACCAGATTGCCAAGCCTACGTGCTGCATCTGGACGCCCGAGACTTCTGGCAGATTCTGCTGCTCTGAACAAGATCTCAGGGTTCTGCAAAAATGTTTCAATCCGGGCCATCAGGACATCAGCTGAAAAACCGTCCTGAGTCATAGTCCATGCTCCCCCGCTATCAGACACATAGTCGGCATTGATCTTCTGTTGTTGATCCGCATGGTGAGGATAGGGTACAAAAATCGCAGGACGCCCGGCTGCGGTCACTTCTGCTACGGTAGATGCCCCGGAACGGGAAATAATCAGATGCGCCCAGGAGAACAAATCAGATATGTTTTTAAAGAAGGTGTCTATATTGGCATCAATTCCGGCCTCTGAATACAGCTTGCCTACTTTTTCAACGTCTTCAGCACGGCACTGCTGCACTACCTTGATACGACCTCTGTAAGACGCATGCAAACTGCCCAGCGCTTTAGGCACTATATCCGAAAACACGCTGGCTCCGAGCGAACCGCCCACCACCAGAATGTTTACCTCCCCTTCTGTTCTTATCGGAGCATAAGGCTTATTATATAGCTCCGCAATTTCAGCTCTTACCGGATTACCTGTATGAACGGCCCGCACTTTATCGATTTCCTGTAATCCATAAACTTCGTAATATGAGAGAGCGATACGCTCAGCCTGCGGCGCCAGCATTGCATTGGCCCGCCCCAAAATCGCATTTTGTTCATGAATAACTGTAGGAATGTGCAGCTTTTGTGCGGCATATACAGCCGGGAAGGAAGGATATCCACCAAAGCCCACGACAACTGAAGGACGCAGTTTACGAACCAGTTGCAAAGCCTGCACCATGCCGGCGCCCAGTCCGGCCACGCCTTTAACTTTACCCACAAGGCCGCGACCGAGTGTTCCTGCCGACAGCACATGTAATGGCATACCGGCAAACATTTCTTCATATTTCTTGCCACGCTGGTCTGTGGCCAGTGCCACATCGAAACCACGCGATAACAAATCAGCCCCCAAAGCCTGAGCCGGAAAAATGTGTCCTCCAGTGCCACCGGCACTAAGAAGAATCAGGTTGGATTGTGTTTTTTTTCCTTTCATGCTTCTTAAACCTGTTTTCCTGATTTTTTGCGGGTTCGGGTAACCAGCCCGCCACGAGCAATCCCGGAACGCGGCTGACGACGTGTTAATGCCAGCACCATTCCCATCGCCAGAGCCGAGGCCATAAGCGAGGAACCACCATAACTGATAAACGGCAATGTCATTCCTTTGGCCGGCATGATGTTGACATTTGTCCCCATGTGAATCAACGACTGCAAACCCAGCATTATTATTATGCCGCCAGCAGCCATAACTGCAAAGAGCCGTTCATTGTCCATTAACCGGTTAAATCCTCGCAGGAGTATAAATGCGTAAATCGCCAGTAGACCTACAATAAACATCCATCCCATTTCTTCCCCTGCCACTGAGAGTATAAAATCCGAGTGGGCATCAGGTATGTACAGCTTTACCTCTCCTTGTCCCGGACCAGTACCCAAAACCCCACCATTTCTAAAAGCTGACAGAGCCTTTTCCACCTGATAGCTATCCCC
>CAZJRT010000126.1:0-5847 GCA_964548445.1 uncultured Pseudobdellovibrionaceae bacterium | reverse complement strand
TCAAATTACGGCAGAGCTCTTTGCGGGCATCGTAAAGGCGCCGCCCCAGGCGCAAGCCTCTGTAATCCGGATGTACGAAAACGTCCACGCCATAAAGCGTATCGCCACTGGGTGTATGGGTGGAAAGATAGCCGTTCGCGGTAATATCAGCGTATTTATGCCTGTCGCCCCATTTGCTGTAATCCACGATTAAACTGATACATGCCGCGACTACCTTGCCGTTATCCTCGATACATATCTGTCCTTCCGGGAAGGTTTTAATCTGGGATTTAAATTGTTCGAGATCCCATGGCCCCTCTTCAGGATAGATGACGGCCATTATTTCGGCGATATCGTCATAATCCCCCATACGCGTATTCCGGAGGGTTAAGTGGTGCTCGTCACTTTGTATTTCGGAATCTACCAAACTGTCTATTTCAGTCATTTACTTAAGATAAGTTGAATGTTGTTTATCTGTGCTTCAAGCTCCAGACAGGTAATATAACTGTCATATTATCTTTATTCTACTGATTTGCCTGGAATGGTCCAATTTTGCAAGCTGTAGCTGCCAAAGATATGAGGCGCTGGAAAGCCAGATAATATTGAAAACCAGCCATAATATACCTGCTCATTCCAGCTAAAGGCAAGGCGCCACCCGTCCTCCGTATCGCAAGGTGGCCGCCACTTACGGCTGATCGGTATTTTTAATTACAGATGGAACCATTAGGTATGCATGACGGTAAGCGTGAACGGTTAGATCCTGTTCGTAAGGGGCATAGTAGGCTTGAGTACACTTTTCCCATGAAACCCTTTTCGAACAAGGAGATAGTTCCATTACAGACCAAAAGATAGGAGCCTACATATGTTTAAAACAGTAAAATCAGCTTTACTTCTAAGCGCATCCGTCGCGGTAGTTACTTTTGCATTGCCGCCAGCAGCTGCATTTGCTGCCGACACAGACGTAGATAACGCGTCGGTGACACGTTCGTTGAACGGCAATACAGAAGTTACCCGCGATTCAGATAACGATGATGTTGATATTGCCTCCAACAATACTGACAACAGTCAGGATATTGCTCAGGACAACGACACTTCGACTGTCAACACTAGTGATGACGATATGTCTACTGCCTCTTCATACAACACTGACAACAGTCAGGATAATGATGTCGCGCAGGATAACGATGATGTTGATATTGCATCAAACAATACTGCGACTGACAACAGTCAGGATATTGCTCAGGACAATGACACAACTACCGTCAATACCAGTGATGACGATATGTCGACTGCCGCTTCATACAATACTGACAACAGTCAGGACAATGATGTCGCGCAGGATAACGATGATGTTGATATTGCATCAAACAACACTGCTACTGACAACAGCCAGGATAACGACGTCGCGCAGGATAACGATGATGTTGATATTGCATCAAACAATACTGCGACTGACAACAGTCAGGATATTGCTCAGGACAATGACACAACTACCGTCAATACCAGTGATGACGATATGTCGACTGCCGCTTCATACAATACTGACAACAGTCAGGACAATGATGTCGCGCAGGATAACGATGATGTTGATATTGCATCAAACAACACCGATAACAGTCAGGACAATGATCAGGATAATGATATCCAAAATTCCTATAATCAGGACAATGACGATATTGATGTTGCATCGAATAACGATACAGATGTGAATAATTCAAACCAGGACAACGACAACAGAAGCTATAGCCTCAGCATTTCTAACGACGAAAGGCTGAATAGCCTGGCTTTTGGTGACAGTGAACTGGTCACGTCTTCTGTTCTTGGCGCAACTGTTGCAGACGCCACTGTCGACTTCAGAGGTGGCAGGAGTTACATCGAAGGAAATGTCGTGCAAGACAGCGCCTTTAGAGGAGCAACAGGCATCAACGCTGTAAACCAGAACTCAGGTATGAATTCTAATACGCAGCAAGCCATCACAGTAAACGCCAATATTGGCGACATGCCTTAATTAAAAAGCGGCATGGTGGGGGATCTTATTCAAAGGTCCTCCTCCATACGCAAACAAAAAGTACATTGGAAAAATGACTTCAACTTTAATAGGTAAGACAATGATACGAAATATATTTTACGGTTTTTCAATTGTCGCCTTTCTTTTTTCTTTTGCGTTTTTCTCAAATAATGCTTCAGCCGCTTATGGTGAAGAGTTTTTATTTGAAGAAAGTCTGGCAGTTGATAATGAGAATCTGGATCAGATACGCGGCACTGCCCTTAGCCCCGAAGTTCTGGGCATTGCAGCTTTTGACGCTATTTCTGCAAATAATACCAGTAACGGAACGATATCTGGCGGGAATGTGATCGATGCAGGCGCTTTCTCGAATTCATCAGGCTTGTCGACGATTATACAAAACAGCGGCAATAACGTACTTATCCAGTCAGCAACAATATTGAACCTGAATATTGAGTAAACGGATATTCATAAAGATGAAGATTATTACTTGTTATCTAATTATTTTTTGCAGCCTGGGCATATCTGTTCAGGCTCAGGCCAATGACTTTGGCCTCGTAGGTGGAAACAGGGCATTTTCACTCAGCGTTTCAAGCTTTAAATCACAACGTTACGAAGCTGTAATACCCCAGAAATATGATTTTAGCTGCGGATCTGCTGCTCTCGCTACGCTCCTAAAATTTCACTATGAAATGCCAGTGACGGAGCAGGAAATTCTTGATGCCATGTATGAAGCAGGAGATCAGGAAAAAATAAAAACTCAAGGCTTCTCGCTCCTCGACATGAGGCGATATCTTGCGACGTTAGGATATAGAGCTGACGGGTTTCAGCTTGATCTTGGAAAAATCAGGGAAGCGGGAATTCCCGGTATTGCCTTGGTAAATACAAACGGCTACATGCATTTTGTTGTTGTTACAGGTGTAAATCAAACTCATGTAATGCTCGGAGACCCGGCCCTTGGAACGCGCAAACTCACGCACGACGAATTCAATGATATGTGGAACAATATCTTTTTCGTGATCCGCGATCAAACGCACCGCGCTCGGCACAGCTTTAACCGTGATCATAGCTGGCCAGATCGTCGTAAAGCCTTATTTCGCAGGGCACTCAGCGACCAGACTTTATCATCGATCAGCATATATACCGCGTTAACACCCGGTGTTTATTACTAAAGGAGTTTTGAGTACATGAAAGAAAATCGTCATAAACTTCTTTTCCTTGGCATTCTTTCTGTCCTGGCCATAGATGCAGCTACACCGGCCTGTGCTTTTTATGAGCCTGCAGCTTTTGACGCTAACCAACATCTTTATTCAAATAAAAAACCCATCGCAAAAGAAGAGCTCGAAAACTTGCGCGGCGGTTTTGTTACCAGCAATGGTATGGTTATTGATTTTGCTTTTTCAGCCAACACCCTGGTCGATGGTCAGCTTATAAATCAGGTCGTTTTGAATACAGCTGCCCTTGCCGGCAATGCAGGTTCTCTTCGAAGTATTTTGCAGGTGGGCGAAGGAAATGTAGCTTTTAGCAATGCCAGTGATATGAACATGCTGCCCAATGTTTTAACAGTCGTGCAGAACAATCTGGATAATCTTACTCTTCAGCAACTCAACATTCTTGATCTGTCAGTTAAAAATATGAGCAATTTTGCCAATCAGGCCATAACGCCTGAAATTAACTTCCAAAGCTCAATGGGCCTTGCTCCCTAACTAAATAAATCAAACTTTATCGGAACGCGCAGCGTAGCTTGCACGTCCGGTGCATCATCTGTAACGCCGGCTGCGACATTGAAATTAAGCCCGACTCTATCGTTAATCTGATAAGAAAATCCGAAACTTGTTGAACCAACCTGAAGCGTATCGGAATTCACAAGAGCGCTACCATTTTGCTCTGTTTCCTTGACGACACTATGACTGTATCCCAGACTAAATGATGTCCTGTCGTTAATGGAAAAACCCATTCCCAAACCAAAATTGATACTGTCGCCCGGATCGATGGTACCATTACCTCCCCCGACATCGTCTTCCATATTCCATGTATATCCGGCATTCACGAAAAATACCGCAGGATCACTGGAATATAGCATTGTAATGCTTGGCTGAATTGCATGAAAACCTGAACCTGTAGGTGTTTCCGTCTGCAGCCCGGTTGCGGGGTCAATCGCCACATCAAAAGGTCCCTCACCCGTAGTGGATTTATAGCGGAGGTTAGCTATGAAATAAGGCCAGTTATTCTTACCTTTGTTAATCTGGTAATGGGCGGCAAATTCAATATCGCCAATTCCGGAGCCATCAACTTCACTTAAGACATTCGTCGCAGATCCTACCCCGATCGGGCGCCCGATTGTAGAGTCTTCACGCCATAAATAAGGAGCATACACTTCCAGCTCCAGGCGGCTGGTAAGACCAAGACGCCCTGTTATCCCTGCGGTAACTATATCTCTGTCAATCTCGGAAATATCGAACAGGCCCACATTAATTGCCGGGATCAAAGTATAACCTTCAATTGCAACCCTTAGAGCAGACGTACGGCTATACTGTATGGAGGGCTCTAATACAAAACGCCCCCTGGGTAACAAAACGCCCCCGGATTCTATCACCACTGCGGGGATTTCGGGTTTTTGCTCACTTGCCTCCTTACGTTCGGTCCCCACTTCTCGAGGTCCGCGTCCACTCATCTGCGACAAAGCTTCAAGCTTAGTAATATTTGCATCCAAAAGCCGCCTTTGCCGCTCAATAGCCTGTCTTTGTATACGCAGCTCTTCCTTGAGATTTTCTATTTCAGCTTTTGAAATCGCAGTATTTTGCAGATGAGTGATAGCAGCGTAAGAAGTTTCAGCTGGCAAAGCTACTAGCGAAAAGACACTGGCAGCTAACGGAAAAAACCTTAAACGGCAAAGAGTTTTCTTTTTCATACGGATAACCGGTTAAATGAGATTAAAATTTCTACCCGTATTAAAAAACGCCAATCCTCTTGCAGAGTTCCAGCCACCTAAAGATTAAACATAACTTTTATGGATCAGAATTATGGTGGGCCCGCTAAAACAGCCAAAGTCATAAAGCGCTATAGAACCAGACTTCCTGCTGCGCGAACTCCTCGGCTGTTCTTTTCGTGCAAGCCCAGAATTCGCGTACCCCCCAATCAGGGCCGACTACATAATACAGATAGCGAACATCAAACTTGTCACGATAACGCCATGAAGGTGAAACCCGAAACGCGGTATCAGTTACCTGTTTGACAGTGTTACTGTTACGGTCTTCATTATATTCGCTGTAACCAAGCTCCCACTCCGCGGCAAAGCCTTTTTCACGGTGACGCCAGCTTCCGTCGGTGCTCGCCACCCAGTTATGCATCGCCGGAGCATATATGGCGCCGTGATGGGAAGAACTGTTATCGTCACGGGTAAGGACACTTTGCAGGCCGAGTTTCAGATCAGACGCCGCACGGTCGTTGTCTTTAAACGGGGCAAAGCCAAAATGCGCGCCATAGACGTTGCGCTGGTTAAGGCCGATTTCTGCTTCACTAAGTCTTGCGACAACAGCCTTGTAGCTGAAACGGGATTCGAGTGGATTCATTTCAGCATTGAAGCCTTCGAGGCTGCTGCCCATGGTAAAGCGGCTGAAGTCGGAATAAAAATTACCGAACTCGAATAAATTCTGCGGGTTGCTGATGCTAAGGTTTAACTGCTTTAACCTGACGTCTTCCTGGGATTCGACGCGATCCAGACTGGTCAGGCGCAAATCGGCAAGGCCTTCAAACTGGTAATTGCTCCAGAGCTTTTCGTAAATCTGAAGCCCGACATCCGTTTGATAATGCAGCTCCGAGTCTTCATAGAACGATTTTGACTGGTTACCGGCAACGTTAGT
>CAZJRT010000125.1:0-5875 GCA_964548445.1 uncultured Pseudobdellovibrionaceae bacterium | reverse complement strand
GGAAGGCGGCAGGATTGATGGCGCCACTCCCGATCCGCATAAGGATCCAGGCAAGCTTTCAAATGAATATCCTGTGCCCAGGATCGATCTGTCAGTATCCCGCCCGGGTGAACTGGTTAACCTGATTTTGAAAGTTCTCGAAGGAAATAAGCCTGAGAACATTCCAGCCTCACCGTCGGCCCCTTCCTGCGGGCCAGGATGTTGCGGCTGAGGAATAAACAGCAATAAATGCTTAAAAGGCGCCTTTTACCGAGGGCGCCTTTTTTAATCACAGTCGTCGATATTTTCTGATCCGGAAGGCTCTTGTTTCTTCTGCGGCATTCTGGATTTCAAACGCCCTTCACTATCAAAATCATCCGGGCTGTATACTTCAGGTCTTTCATTCTCCATATTATTACTCCTTGTCAGTTGATGGAAACCAACCAACCTCAGGAGCACATGTTCCTGGACATAATATGATTTATTTCAGGATTTCTTTGCGAGTAATACAGAAAACATTACCTTCACTGTTTTCAGTATCCAGCCACAGAAAAAGTGTACCGGGATATTCTTCTTCCAGAATTTCCTTGCCACGGCCAACTTCACAGATCATCGCTCCATTTTCAGATAAATAATCCGGCGATTTGGCAATAATAGCTCTTACCAGATCAAGCCCGTCATGACCTGCTGCCAGTGACATTTCCGGCTCATGCCTGTATTCGGATGGCAGTTCATTCATGCTTTGCGCATCGACATAAGGAGGATTGGTAATTATCAGATCGTATTTTCGATCCTCCAGTGGCTCAAACAAATCACCTTCAAAAAGACTAATACGGTCTTCAAGGCCGTGCTCTTTTACATTTTTACGAGCAACTTCCAGCGCACCGGGTGACAAATCTACAGCATCAACCTTGGCTTCCGGATAGATCAGCGAAGCTATAATCGCAAGGCAACCCGATCCTGTACATAAATCAAGAATACGATTGATTTGTTTCGGCATTCCAGAGGGAGAAAACCCGTCATCCTGCATCAGGATTTCACCAATAAAAGATCGCGGAACAATTACCCGCTCATCCACATAAAACGGGATACCGCATATATAGGCACAATTGGTAATATAAGAGGCTGGTTTACGCGTAAAAACTCTCGCATCAATTGCCGAAGACACCTTAAAACGCTCATCCTCTGTAAGGCGGCAGTTCCAGATCGGCTCCAGAGAGGTATCAGGCGGCAAATGAATAGATTCCAGAACTATAAAAACTGCCTCATCGAAGGCATTATCTGTACCATGACCATAAAAAAGGCCAGCTTCGTTAAACCGGCTGACAGCATAACGAACATGATCGGCAATAGTAAAAAGTTCATTTGACGGAAAGGCCATGTACGGGAGCATAACATGAACAGGAAAAAATGTAATGAATGAAACTATTGCATTCCTCTCCATGTTGTGCGAAATAAAAAATCCCTGATCGATTATGAGACGGGCGGTTAGCTCAGCGGGAGAGCACTACGTTGACATCGTAGGGGTCACTGGTTCAATCCCAGTACCGCCCACCATTTAAAATCAATGACTTAAGATGAGAGCGCCGCAAGGCGCTTTTTAATGGCTCATAGCTACATAGGAGCATATCGGCAAAGCTTTATTAACAAGCTCCCCTATAATTTCATGAGCATTCCATTCATACGCATTATGTTTCCAGAGGCCTTAATCATACATATTAAAAGAGACCCTCTGGACACTCTTTTTTCCTGTTATGCGACATTGTTCGATAGTGGTAATTTATGGACCTATCATCCTGACAACTTAAAGCAATATTACCAATCATATCTAAATCTTATGGCACGCTGGCGCAGCATTTCGGACTTCATTGAGATCTCTTACGAGGAACTGGTCGGTCAACCCGAAGAAGTCATACATAACATTTTGGAAGCAGGAGGATTCGAGTGGCAAGAAGAATGCCTCCATTTCCACAAAGGATCCCGTTCTGTTGCCACTGCCAGCGCTCTGCAGGTTCGCAAGCCTCTTTATAAGAGCTCAATAGGCAGAGGAATGAAATTCGCTGAATATCTACGGGACTGGAATTTTTTATAGATGTCGAGAGCCATCTCTCTTGCTCTACAGGCCAGAATTTTGATATCCAAGAAGCAATAGATTTATCAAACTAATTATAAAAGAAGACAATGTTCAGTATTTCAAACGAAGCGGGAAAAAAAGTTAATCAAGCAATTCTGGTGAGCGGCTCGGCCCGCAGCGGCACGACTATTGTCGGCAAGATAATCCATAGCTTTGAAGGTGTAGAATATGCGTTTGAGCCACCCCTCACGTATTCATTAATTCCACTAATAAACAAAATGCCCGAAGAACAGTGGCGGTTGCTCTACGAAACATATCTGTATGAAGATTTCTTTGTTAATGCTATCTGCGGTCGCCATATCAATTGTAATCAATCAGATGATAGCTCGATCTATCGTGTTAAAGACAAGAATGAAATTGAGGCTCGTTTGTCGCAATCGACCGGCAAATCCGAAGCCGAACAAACTGCCGCCGGTTCAGTTATTGCTTATAAAATGCCGGATATCGTCTCATATATACCGAGACTACAGGATTATTATCCGGGTACCAGGGTGGTAATCGTGGATCGGGGCCATTCGGAAACTCTCAACTCCTTACTGCGGAAAGAGTGGTTCACGAATGAAAACGCTAATAAAAATCTGATATGGCCCTTCACCTGGTATAAAGACATGCAAATACCCTTTTGGGTTCGGGAAGAAGATTTCGATGACTGGTGCCAGATGTCGCCACTGGATCGATGCGCTTATTACTATCTCGAAACGATGAAGAGCACAGAACGCGTAAAGAATAAAATTATAGTGCAATATCAGGATCTGCTTGACGCACCAGAGGATACGGTAAAAACTCTGGCGGGCACGCTTGGCTTATCGTTTGGCCCCAAAACAAAAGAAATACTTGCGACAGTTAAACCTACTTCTTCGGAAAGAAATCCTCATATACTTGATCAGGTTGACAGTTCCTTGCGTGCCCAAATCCTACAGTTAACAGGACGCCCCTAGATGCCCAGCCCAGATACAGAGCCAAAAAAATGGCTGATCTTCCAGCTTGAAATTGTTGAGCGCGAGCTGGACGGAAAGCTTCTGATCTGTCAGGAAGCCTTAAAAAGAGGCGGGGGCTGTATTAGCGGCACCAAAGCTGCGGTCCGTGAATCTCTGGAGCATTTGCCTCCGGGCGTTATGTTCCTTAAAAGCATTATTGTCAGTGAACTTGGTTATATGCAAATGTTCAAAGAGGCCGGGCATAAACTAGTCTGCCTTGATGAAGAGGGCCTGATACAAAACAGCCTTGAACACATGGTTACTGTCCGGGCCACAGAAGAAACCCTGAACGAAGTAGACGCCTTTATGCTCTGGGGCAAAGTTCAACAAAATGCGTATATGAATAAGTACCCTCAACATAAAGATAAATTTTATCTGGCGGGTAACCCTCGTGCCGATCTCTGGGGCAAGGAAAAATATCATCAGGTTTTTGAAGAAGAAGTGACAAAGCTTAAAGAACGGTTCGGCGATTATTTCATCCTCCCGACCAGCTTTGGCTCCTACAACCATTTCATGGGCAAAGACGGCGCCATGAGCATCTATAAAGTCGATAAAATGATCTCGGATGAAGATTACATCTTTTTGAAAGGGTATAGAGATTACGTCAAAAATATTTATTACGGCTTCATGGAATTGATGGATCCGCTGAGCAAAGCCTTTCCGGACACTAATATAATCGTTCGCCCTCACCCTTCAGAAAACCGCAAACCATGGGACAAATTGGCGAAGAATTACGACAACGTTACCGTCGAGTTCGAGGGCAGCGTGACGCCATGGCTGCTGGCGTCCAAAGCAATCCTGCACTGCGGCAGCACCACGGCCGTGGAAGGCCATCTAATGGACAGGCCGGTAATCGCTTACTGTCGCGGTAAAAGAGATTTTGATTATGAACTCGAAGTTCCTGCCCAAGCCTCAATAAATGTAACGGAACAAGACAAAGTTATTGCCCTGTTACAGCAAATACAAAACGGAACCGACATAAACAAAAAATACCCCGAAGCCGCCGAAGGTCATGAATGGCTGAAAGGCTGGATTGTGAATATGGGCGACCAGGAATCTTCGGAAAAAATTATGGATATTCTTGAAGATTTCGATGTCAGCCCTTTGGATTACACTCCAAAAACAATTAAAGAAAACAAACAAATCAGTCCGAAAGAAATAGTCTGGTCAATTTTGAGCATCCTGGAGCACGTTCCCCCGATACTCAATATTATGCCATTCCGTATCAAACAGGGCATCCGTTCACGCAGATACGGCAAGAGTAAAACAAAGGATATTAATATCTCTTACCTTTGCGATTACCTTAAGCGATTGCAGCAGATTAATAATAATCCTGAATCACAGGTCATAGCCCTAAGGAAAAACTTGATTGTGCTCAGATAGAAGCGCCTGCCGCCCGTCAAAACGCTAGACAAATTGGCCCCGATATCCCAGAACACGCTACCCTGCTCAATTTCATTTAACCACTTGATAGTTAGCGGCTCTTTCTCGAGAATGCTCTTAGCTCTGTAAAATGACCATCCGCCAAAGCACCAAAATTTTAGCGGTCTATCTGCACCAACATCGACTTCAATTTCCGGTACGATCGCCTCAGAAATCAAACTTAGTAAACTTTCCTTGCGCCTTTTTCCAAGCGGCGAAAAAGCCAGGGCAAAAGAGTTCACTAAACCTTTGACTACTTTGTGATTACGAGAGGCTGTAGATTTTTTCTTTTTTTGCTCACTAAGAGATCCCTTATTTGTAATTATTAGACATACAGAGTCACAGCCGCCGCCCATGCGAGGATATATTAAATTTCAACATATCGTATATATAGCGGAGCCATGCAATAAAACTGTAAGGTATTTTGTGCAGTTTATTTTTCTCGATTAACTTGATGAAACTGCTGCGAGTTTTAGCGCTCAGAAAAGTAATGTCATCGTCAAATTTTTTGAATGCAACCTTGTAAGGTATTATTCTCCCGTATAGGTCATATTCCGTATTCCTCAGGTTCTCTGAAGTCATTTCAACATCAAGAAAGTTTGCAATATTAGCGGCCAAATCCTCTACAGGGATCTCAAACAAATCATCGAACTGCATATCCATGCCAGGCATTTCTGCTACTGCCTGTTCATAAAGCTCATAATCAGCATAACGAAGATGGGGGAAAAACTTAACTCGATTAATTAGGTCAGGATGAGTAAAGGCCTGAGAAGCCAAGGAATTAATCCAGCCCGCAAAAGGGCGATGAAGGTGTATCATGCGAACATCATCAAAGTGACTCCCATAAGCCTGATATAAAGCCTTATGATTGTAGCGGTGAATATCGGTAGTGAGCTCAATATGCCAATCAGGTCTTGTTTTTATCTCCTTGTAAGTTACCGCTTTGCAATACAAGTTCCGGCATTGCAGGTATAAATCCTGTATGTTGCCAGCCTCTATCTTTCCAAGCTCCTTCTCAACGCGGCTTATATCGACTATGGTGCGCGAACTTTGGCTGTTACGATCAAGCACGCTGACGCCGCCTGTTCTTAATGGCTTCGAATGCCTATCGAGCATATAGTTGGGCCGGTATTCCATGTAGCCGGATTCCAGCGTCTTCTCCCCCATCACATACATGCTCAGCCCGGTTTTCCGCAGCGGGCTATTGCAAAATCCCAGCCTTTCCCCCAATCCGGCTAATAAAGTGCTGCCCATAGGGGCCAAAGAATTTATTAAGACCAAATTTGCCATAAGATATTTACCCACTGCTTAAAGATAAAACATTTCTAGCATCAACCCCGAACGGAGTAAAAACAGTATTTCT
>CAZJRT010000124.1:0-5902 GCA_964548445.1 uncultured Pseudobdellovibrionaceae bacterium | reverse complement strand
CACCGAGAACCGATATAATCTCGGCAGGCACCGTCATTTCAGCAATAGGCAAATATATCTGCATCTGTAACTCGGAAAAACAGCGGGAATTCCAATATTTTAAAGATGCCCAACCAAGCCGGTTTTTGCAAGTTAACTTGGTAGATTATGCGAATAAATACTAAATTTAAGGAAATCAGATATTGAGTTCCGGGGGCTGTTGCCGATTTTGCGCCAAACTGGTGATAGCGGATCTCAACTTCTCATTCGTTCTGCAATTCAGATCTTTAGAAATCTGTCGCATTAATGGTGCATCCATCAATTCCTTCGGTGTACGGCTGAGCTTCTGGCGCCAGTTAGCTGGACGCTGATCTTCTGATGTGCCCGGCATGTTTTGAGAAACTACAGCGGAATCCAGATCGTCTGCAGAAACCATTAACAAGAATGAATTGGAGCTAATACCATACCGGTGAATTGCTGCACCAAGTTCTTCTGTGTAGGAAATGTCCGGATTGTCCGCGGAAACACCTTGAGGCAGCATTCCTGTATCTCTCAGAGCATTAAGCATCACCTGGCGCTCCTGCCGCCTTGAACTCCAGTGTCCAGCTTCATCTTCCTGCGTTGGATAAAGACCCAGAGTTTTTCTTTCCTTGATATCTTCTCCATCCCAATAAGCCTTTAGTGGCGCCATGTCATGGGTGTTTACGCAGGCTAGAGACAAAACAGGATAGTCATTCGGATGATGCAGGCGCTCATTCTTTCTTTCCCACCACTGAACCTTGTATGAAAGAGCACCTGATTCAGCCATTTTTTCCCGGAACCCCATAGGGACGGTACCGAGGTCTTCACCTATCAACATGCATTTATGACGGTGACTAAGCAGCTTCATAACGCCCAGCATTTCATCCATATCATAATTGATATATGCACCCTCCGAGGCATGTTTATACGCAGGAATATAAAAGAGACGCATGATATTCATTGCGTGGTCCATACGCATTATGCCGCAGGACTCCATTGTAGATTCCAGTAAATCTACTAAAGGCTTATAGGCCTGATCCTTCAAGCCTTGAGGCGTAAAGACAGCCAAGCCCCAGTTTTGCCCTTGCGGACCGAGCATATCTGGCGGAGCCCCGATACTGCAATCATGAGAAGCGCACCTGTTAAACGCCCAGGCGTCTGCACCGTCAGGATTCATACCCACAGCAAGATCTCCATATATCCCGCATTCAAGACCTGATATTTCGGCTGTCTCTTTGACAGCAGACAGTTGACGATCAATAACCCACTGTTGATATTTAAAGAAATTCACTCGCTCACGATTTTGATCAGCAAAATCTTTTACCTCGACGGCTTCTGGATTTCGGTACTCTTCTGGCCATACATACCAGGTATTTCCGTCAAAATGTTCCCTCAGAGCCTGAAAGGTAGCAAACCGTTCGAGTTGTTCCCCTTTGTCTGCGCAATAATTGTCAAATTCGGTTTTATCAGGAGAGTCATTGTTCGCAAGATTTCCATAAAGAATTTCCAGGGCTTCCATTTTCAAAGCGCTTACCGAAGAAGTATCTATTTCCTCCCTTTCACGCAATGTCCTGATTTCCTCCGCCCGATCGCTGACGAACTGCTGTATTTCCGTGCACTCTGTATAACCCGGCGCGTCTTCAATCGAGATGTATAAAGGGTTTTTAAAAATACGACTTCCTGGATAGTAAGGACTGGCCTGACTTTCAGGGTTATGAATAGCATGAATCGGATTGATGCCTACTGTAGAAGCCCCGGCGGCGGCAGCTTCCACCACCATTTCCTTAAGATCTTTAAAATCACCAATGCCCCAGTTCCGATCTGATTTAAGTTCAAAGATCATAGAGAAAACGCCCCAGCGGCGCTCACCTTTTTCCAGACTTTCAGGCAAATAAGCTTTGTCAGGTGCCAAAACCAGTGTCATAGCTTCATCTTCGTGGTCTTTTAGCCATACGTTGTGGAAACCAGTCTCTCCCGGCGAGTTAATGGCAACCTTAAATCTGGCCATTTCCTGGCCATCTATATTTGCAGTCTGTTCAATATTCTCCTGAAGCAGGCTGCACTTTGTTTCCATTATGCTTCCGTCTTCCTTCTGAAGAACCATCGTAACTTCATCTCCTGACTTATCTTTTGGGAGACAAGCGGAAATTTGTATTATGCCTGTATCTGCTTCTTTTTCTTCAATAACAGCCACCGGGGATAATGCCCGGCGCCACGGAGCTTCTTCCAAAGTTTTCAAACTGTCAGCGATCTCTTCGTCGGTCCTCGCTCTGATGCCCATTGCGGAAAGGAGATCGCGCATAGTATCCGGACCAATCATACGCTCTTTTCCGGTCATGTCGAAATAACTACCCTGTATCCCGGCCATTGCGGATAAACGCTCCAGTGTTCCAGGCTCCGCACCATTATGCGAATTAAAGTTATTTGTGATCATGCGCATGGGCCTCATTTAATGATATGAATTGCTGGATATATTACGTAAAATACGAAAAATGTCAAGAATTATAAAGCACTGTATCAATCAATGCAGAGATACTACCACCGGGCAGGATTAAGAAGTTATCTTAAAAAGGCAGGCTATTCGTTTATAAAATCGTCGTAATTTCCAGTCGCGAGCTCATGATGAGCTTTCTTGAAATCAATTGATTTGCCGATGCTCTGAAACATGCCTATCCAGTTTTCAAACACCCCGGCCAGTGACGAACATTCCAGAATATACGCATGATCATTGTATAGAGTTGCATAGCCAATAGCTGACTTGAGGTCAGCCACCTCACCAAGAGTAGTAAAGCTTGCAAACATATAGCTGGCATAGCCATGGCTAAGTCCGGCTTGATCACGTACCCGATGCAACATGATGTCTGTGTACTGACTTCTTAAATAATCCTGCCAGAACTCTGTGCTGTAGGCCACTTTTTGAACCGCAGATGAGTAACGCGGCGGAAAAATGACGTACCGGGCATCAGGCCGAATTCGAACCCGGCAAACGGCTTCATCTGTCGCTGACGGCGCTTTTACGGTTAAAATGTCATCAGGTGCCTGATTATTCAAAACAGACCATGTGTCCGGAAAAGATAGAGTAAGGCCACTCTCAGGATCTTCCCAGACAAAGACGTCCGCTTTTGCGGAAAGTGGTAGCAGTAAAATAAATGAAAAAATCAGACCAAAAATTCGCATAAATAACCATCCCCTTTTAGAGCCTATATTTTGCCCTTAAGTATCCCTAATTGCAAACCGATTATAGAGCAGCCTAAAAAAGGCCAACAGTATTACCACCTTCATCAAGGCCGATACTGTTTGCCGCCGGAGCACGCGGCAGTCCCGGCATGGTCATTATATCACCGCACATGGCTACTATAAACCCTGCCCCCGCGCTCAACCGGCAATCGCGTACATGGAGCCTGTGACCTTCAGGAGCCCCAAGCAGCCTGGGATCCGAAGAAAAACTGGCCGGGGTTTTGGCCATACAAACCGGAAGATTGCCAAAACCTTGTTTTTCCCAGCGAGCCAAACGGTTATAAACCTCTCCATCCGCCGTAACTTCACCAGCTCCATAGAGATTATACGCAATATATTTAATCTTCTCGAACAAAGGCATGCTGTAATCGTAAAGCCGCTTGAAATCAGAAGGTTTTTCCAGTGCCGCCAGCACCTCATTAGCCAGCCCTACAGCTCCCTTACCCCCTTCGGCCCAGTGGGTCGCAGTAACAAAAGCGGCGCCAGCCTCTTTACAAGCTTTTTCTACAACTGCAATTTCTTCTTCTGTATCAGTTGGAAATCTGTTGAGAGATACGACAACCGGGATACCAAAGCGTTTTAAATTATCCAGATGCTTCATAAGATTAGGCAGGCCTTTTTGAACCGCTTCTTTATCCGGATTTCCCAGTTCTTTCTTATTCATGCCACCATGCATCTTAAGCGCCCGGACTGTAGCCACCAACACAGCGGCATCAGGCGCAAAACCTCCTGCTTCAGTGGTAATATCACAGAACTTCTCTGCACCCAGATCAGCGCCAAATCCGGCTTCAGTGACCGCAATTTCACCCGTCGCCATTGCGGCTTTGGTAGCGATAATCGAGTTACATCCATGTGCAATATTTGCAAACGGGCCGCCATGTATAAATGCGGGCGTTCCCTCTAGCGTCTGCACGAGATTAGGCATCAAGGCAGTTTTCAGCAACACCGCCATGGCACCCTGAGCTTTCAAATCCGCAACCGTTATCGGCTCCCTTTTGCGCGTTTCAGCGATCACCATTTTACCAAGACGATCTTCCAGATCTGAAAGATTGGAGGCCAGACAAAACACAGCCATAGTCTCGGAAGCTACAGTAATGTCAAAGCCATCTTCGCGTGGCACACCACCACCTGACGGAGCTTTCAATCCCTGCACAATATGGCGCAGGCTCCTGTCATTGAGGTCTACCGCCCGGTTCCAGTAAATCCGGCGAGGATCTATCCCTAGTTCATTACCCCAATAAATGTGGTTATCTATCAGTGAGGCGAGCAGATTGGTAGCCGTACCAATTGCATGGATGTCGCCCGTAAAATGCAAATTAATCTCTTCCATCGGGCCGACTTGAGCCCTGCCCCCGCCAGCAGCTCCGCCTTTAATACCAAAGCATGGCCCCAGACTTGGCTCGCGTAGCGCCAGAACAGCCTTTCTACCGACTCGCCGCAAGCCATCGGCAAGACCAATAGATGTTGTAGTCTTGCCTTCACCTGCAGGAGTCGGGGATATAGCTGTGACAAGTACCAGCTTGCCTTTTTGCCTGCCTTCAAGATTCTTCAGGTAAGAGAGAGGTACTTTGGCGATATAGCGACCATAAGGATGGAGTTCCTTTTCGGGTATCCCGATTTTCGCAGCGATTTCGTGAATTGGCTTAAGCTCCACACTTTTTGCTATTTCAAGATCGGTTGGCATGTTTCTACTTTTCTTGGTTAATAATCGACAACATCTTTTCAGATATGGAAGAACCTTCATTCGCTATCGCCGAGCCCATCTCTTTATGGCTGACGTTTTTGATGATATAATATTCGCTCTTGGCTCCTGCCTTTTTTAGCGCATTTGACAACTCAGCCGTTTGCCTTACGGCTTCAGGGCGGCGAGAAGTTACGAATACTACAAATTTAGGATAATTCCTCTCAGGATATTTAATGATTTGATATATTGGTGATGCCTGCTCAAGTGTTTCTTTTTCGGTTCCAAAAGATTGCTTTATCGCCCTGCCAATGAACCTGGCTCCGAGTTCCATTTTGCTGGTTAAATCAAAGCTGGCGGTATCTACCGGAAAAACTGACTTTATAACATCTAACGTCAACTGCTCTGTCTCAAGATACTGCGGATCGGTTGCAACAAGCGCAGCAATGTGAGCTCCTGCAGAATGCCCCGATAAATGTATATTATTTCTATCGCCGCCATACGCAGCGATATTATCCGCAACCCACTTCAGACTGGAAGCCACATCCCGGGCCTGCGCCGGATGCATGTCTTGAGGAGCGAGCCGGTAATTGACAGATACGAATACAATATCGCGGGAAACGTAAAAAGCGCCCTTTTCGCTATGGTTTTTCTTGTCTCCAACCTTCCATGCTCCACCATGAATGAACACAAGAACAGGCAGGCTCTTATTTTTATTCACGCTTTCAGGAACGTAAACATCCAGCTTTTGTAATGGGTAGGAGCCATAAGCTATATCTCTGTATAGCATTGGAGATGCAATAGCCGTTGGCGCATTCATGAAAACGGCCACTAGCAACAGCATTATCTTTGCAACAAACGCCATATCAACCTTCTCGCTGCCAAAATCCCATTATCTCTTTGACCTCTTCTATGGCCCGCCCCGCCTTTGCCCCCTCCTTCCCGGCCCCTTCCCTCAGGATGCAGCCTACCCCCTGCTTCTTC
>CAZJRT010000123.1:0-5908 GCA_964548445.1 uncultured Pseudobdellovibrionaceae bacterium | reverse complement strand
CGACTGTAATCCCGCCCTTTCGGATCAACCAGTACCCTTAGACCACGATTCGTAGCGGCACCTATAACCTCTTTGATGACCCTGTTTGTCAAAGCCCCTTTGCCGTAATCAGAAATCACTACCAGCTTGACTGAAGACATTGCCTCAATAGCATTACGGACAATTTCCTCTTCTATCTCTTTACGAACGGGGTTTGAGTTTTCTGCATCTGTACGAAGCAATTGCTGGTGCCCGGCAAGATAACGGGTTTTAACTGTTGTAGGACGGCTTTCATCTACCACCAACCCATCTGTTGGTACGTCCAGATCTTCAATAAGACGCTTTACTCGCTCGCCTTCCTGATCTTCACCTGCCACCGTTACAACAAGAGCGCCCGAACCAAGTCCCCGCAAATTCGCCAGCACATTACCAGAGCCACCCAGCATCATATTTTCCCTGCGTACCAACAGCACCGGCACAGGACTTTCCGGTGAGATCCGCTCGACATCGCCATACACAAAACGATCAAGCATAATGTCCCCAACCACCAGGACCGGGGAATCCGGCATCTTCGAAATCAGGTTCCCCAAGGGGTTCTTTATGTCTTCCTGTCCTTCCAATGCCATAATCAACTCTCCAAAAAAATATGAGAAACATTGCTTTTTATCGCGCTTCTTTAGAATTCGTCAATAATTGTAGTTTTTAATAGGTAATAGGGGGATGACTTCCGGTAAAGCCGGGAGAAACTAGTTTTGAGTGGCTACAAGAATAGAAAAAAATGAATAATTACAGCGGGATACTCAGCAGCATAAAGACCAGACTCGAGCACAACAGGCTCGGAGATCTGCTTGTTCGCTCTGGCATTATCACGCAGATCCAGTTAAGAGAAGCTTTAGCCCTTCAGAAAGCAAATCGCCACCAGCTCGGAAATGTACTTTTACAACAACGAGCAATCAGCCCTGCGACGCTCAGAAAAATGCTGATACAGCAAATAAGCTTGCGGGTTTTAGCGGCTTTTGTTGGTCTGTTTATTTCTTTTTCCAGCCTTGGCGGAGTGAACTCTGCAAGGGCAAGCACGATTAAAGACGTTCCTGTACAATTATCTTTGGTCATGAATGCGCATGCTGCGAATATTGCACCAGTGAACTATTATCCTCCTCTCTTCGATTCTGCCGAGCGCAGATCTTCAGACCTTGGGCCATTTGTAAAATGGTCAGGCATGTTTGACCGCTTTAATGAAGCCGTGACCAGATCGCATGGCGAGAAAATCATGGAAGAATGGATTGCATCCTTAACACCGCTAAAAGACCTGTTCTTCAAAAACATGGTTCAAAAAGTAAATGAGATGGTTAACAGGCAGGAATATATTGAGGACATTGATAACTGGAACAAGGGTGATTACTGGGCCAATCCGGTTGAATTCTTTGAGCGCGGCGGCGACTGCGAAGATTTTGCCATAGCAAAATATACCGCTCTCAAACTGCTTGGGGTTCCCGAAGAAAGACTGCGCCTTGCTATCGTGCATGATAAAATCAGAGATATTCCGCACGCCATACTGATTGCTTATGCTGATGACGGCCCCATGGTTCTCGATAATCAAACGGTAAAAGTAAAAAGAGCGGACCGGGTTAACCGTTACAAACCGATCTTTTCGATTAACCGTCATGCATGGTGGCTGCATACGACTGTCAAACCAACAATTGTAGCAACGGCTGCACAGTAAGATTTTCCTCTCGTCGCAAAACTGGCCGTCTTATGGCGGCCAGTTTTTTCATGGTTAGTATTATTACCCTTTTTTAATTTCGATCTGCTTTGTACCTTCCCGGTGAATTGCTTCCTCGCGGCGCGGAATCGAAATCGTCAGCAGCCCCTTTTTAAAGCTTGCGTCGATTTCTTCTTCCTTCACATCCTCCGGAAGCGATATAACCCGGCGAAAAGACCCATATGAACGCTCAATACTGTGATAGCGCTCATCCTGATCTTCCTTCTCATGTTTTTTCTCGCCACTGATTGCAAGAGCATGATCGGAAAGCTCCAGATTAATGTCGTCTTTCTCGACACCTGGAACCTCAACGGTAATTTTATACTCGTTTTTGGTCTCTTTGATGTCTACATTCGGCCTGATCAAGTCTCTGTCCAGACCTGCCATCGGAGATCTTTCTGCCCATAGACTCGACATTGGGCTGGCAAAACCAGTAAACATATCATCAAAAAGACGGTCTATTTCCCTGTGAACGTTCCAAAGAGGGTCTTCGGCATAGGTTGCGGGAATGTTGGGAATGTTATCCCCACCACCTTTTAATCTGCGCTGTACAGGCAAATTACGGCCTCGGCCTAACTCTTCGTCCTTAAACCAGTTCCAGGGATTCCATTTCGTTACATTCAGATTCATGATTCCCTCCATTGAAAGCTCTTCAGATTTCAAACATTTTTGGAACGGGCCAGTTCACTCAAAGGCATTTTTTTCTCCATTTGATTTCGCGTGTTTTTTAAATCTTTGAGCATCCTGTTGAGGCTCCGCTGCATTCTTTTTGTCCATCTCGGTTTCATTTTTGACCTCCTTTAAAAAAGATAAAAAACAACTTCTCCACTTGCTCCAGGCAGGTGAAGCCGCATTCCGCAGGCTGCTTGTTCAGGACTTTTTCTTTTTTCCCTCCAGCGCCTTGCCGTTATCTTCGGTGGCCTGATGGATAGGTATCATTCGCGGTTTTTTCTCTTCGGGAACTTCTCTCTCGAGAGAAACCGTCAGCAAGCCATCCTTCAGCTCGGCATCTACGACTTTGATATAGTCGGCCAGGCGGAATGTACGCTCAAATGAACGGGCAGCTATGCCCCGATGAAGAAAGACCTTATCCTCCTTATCATCACCGCGATCAGAGGCTCGCCCCGATACCGAAAGCTTGCCTTCATGCATGACAATATTAAGGTCATCCATGGAAAAACCGGCAACAGCCATGGTAATCCGGTACTCGTCTTCGCCGAGTTTCTCGATATTATAAGGTGGATAATTCTCGAAGTTTTCTCCGCTGTCGCTAAGAAGCGTTTCAAACAGATCGTAGAAACGATCAAAGCCAACAGTCTGACGCATCAAAGGCGTCATAGTCATGAGATTTGTCATCTTAACCTCCTAATCTCAAGCAAGGTTTAGCAACAATTTATGCTACTGCCAGAACCCCTTATGGGCATTCTGTCTTCATTATTATATTTTAATTCGGTCTCTGCCAAAGTCAAGAAAATTTAGCACTCTCTCCTGCACAGTGCCAAACATCAAATCGAAAGCTTTAGCCCTTACATTTTATAGGGGTATTTTGCCGGGAAATTCTGGCAAACTTACACGTCTTACGATAATTTGCGTATATTGAAACTGCTTTCAGGCTCGTAAAGTGACTAAAATCCTTTTCCTGCGAAACGAGAAAACTTACCTGCCGGAAATTTCCGCCTATAAAAACTATATGGCTGAGCGACTCCCGTCTTTCTCGGCTTATGATTCTCGTGATATGGCCGAATACGATCCTATGGATTTCGACATCATCTGGCATTTCATGGGGATAGACTGGCAAGGAAAAGGGCGAACAATAATCCACGAATATAATTCGCTCTCAACAGGCATGTTTCCTCGCGTTAAAAATTTCGTCAAAAAGCAGGTAAACAAAAGACCGGATATGCGGATTTTTCTGAATGATATTGTAAGAAAAAGCTTTGCGTTTTCCGATGATGTTCCCTTCCGGGTACGCGATATGGGCATTGATAAAAGCTTTTTTGATACATCAAACCATATAAAAGCGGATTATGACTTTATCTATGCCGGCAGCATGAACCGGGAAACGGCCATAATTCCTGTACTGGATCAGTTCCGCAATCAGCTGAAAAATGCCTCTATTGTTCTGGTAGGAGACCCGCCGGAAACCCTTCGCAAACGTTATCAGGATGCTCCAAATATTGTTTTCGCAGGGCGCGTGCGATACGAAGAAGTCCCCCAGATGCTGCGGCGAGCCCGTTACGGCATTAATCTAATGCCTGACACATATCCTTTTAACCGGCAAACCGCTACCAAAGTCCTGGAGTATTGCGCCGCTGGCCTGCCAGTAATTACTTCTGACTATCATTGGGCCCGCAAATTTGCGAATAAGAAAAAAGCAAAATTCTTCTTTCTGGAAGGCGACTTACGTAATTTCACAATGGAAGCAATAGACAATCACGATTTTTCTGTTCCCGATGTACAGGATTATGAATGGAAGCGAGTAATAGAAAAATCGAAAATATTTGATTTGATACAGTCAAAACTTTAACTGCCATGTGATCGTTGTGCTGTAGTATCAGGCCAGGATGCCAGCTTCCGATAAATAGTAGATGCTGATATTTCAAGAAGCTTGGCGGCATGGGTAATATTCCCGTTACAATAATCTATCGCTTCTTCAATCGTTCTTTTTTCAGCCTGCCACAGCGGAACAACGGCTTTCTTCTTAATGTTTCGAAAGGATGTTTTCCTGCGCGAAGTAGTCTTTAAAAGTCTTCCCGGAAGCATCTTCGCATCCATAACTGTTCCTTCGTTGTTCAGTACTGCCTGTCGAATAGTATTTTCCAGTTCGCGCACATTGCCAGGCCACTTGTAGCTCTTCAGTATTTTCTCGGCTTCTGTAGAAAACGAGTTAAATTCCTTATTGGCTGATCTGGAGAACTCACATAAACATGCATGTGCTATATCAAGCACATCGTGACTACATTCCCTCAAGGGAGGCATATGGATTAAAAACCCGCAAATACGGTAAAAAAGGTCTTTTCTGAAATCGCCTTCCTCAACTTTCTGCTGCAGGTCATGGCAACTAGCTGAAATATAACGAATATCCTGGCGAGAATACATCAAACCCAGAAGCCGGGACTGATTTTCCAGTGGCAAATCTGTAATTTCATCAAGAAAAAGCGTAAAGGGACTATCGGGCAAGCCAGAAAAAAATTTGCTGTCATCATTATCAGAAGACAAACAAGCGCTGCAGTGCATAGAAATAAACGGATAATCTTTAAAATCGCTATACTTGTGTATCGCCTGAGCACTACGCTCTTTGCCTGTGCCGGTCTCACCTGTAATAAAAACAGGAGCAGCTTGTCCAGCTATGGATTCAATCTGATTGTAGACCGCCTGCATCGCTGCAGACGTCCCCATCAACTTGCCAAAGTGCCTGTCAGAACCAGTAATTTCTTTCAAGCCATAATTTTCTTCTGTTAAATACATATAGCCAGCATTATCAATCATCGGCTGCAAATATTCTATTTACAGCCAAGACAACAGCAATACAACTAAAAATTATGTGGAAAAAGAAAACGGCCCGCCGGAGTTGCGGGCCGCTCAGGAAATTTATCTGCTTATCCGGGCGCTATTTAATTCCGATTACCCATAAAATGCAGGATATACTGGAACAGTGCAATAAAGCTGATATACAGCGTCAAAGATGCTGACCAGGCCATACGGCTGTTATTTTCATCTCCTGCTGCTGGATTGTACATTTCCTTGGTTGTCTGGGTTTGCCATGCGGTAACCCCGGAAAAGGCAATGATCCCGATACCGGCAATCAAATCCATCAAACCAGCCGAACCAACAAAAATATTGATAATGGCCAGTATCAATACACCCCAGACACCCATCACAGCGAAAGTGCCAAGCGCATCAAGATTCTTCCTGGTCGTGTACCCGAAAATACTCAGTCCGGCGAACATTCCAGCCGCGACAAAGAATGCTCTTGCAATACTTGCTTCTGTAAACGCCAAGAATATTACCGCAAAGCTGATACCGTACAGCAATGAGATTGCAAAAAATGATATCCGCAGCTTGCTCGAGCTCATGGTCACGGGATTAAAACCAAACCAGACGACTGCAAGCGGAGCGAACATAACTATATATGCCTGTGGTCCGCCCAGGAAAAGCTGTAGCAGA
>CAZJRT010000122.1:0-5913 GCA_964548445.1 uncultured Pseudobdellovibrionaceae bacterium | reverse complement strand
ATTTCCGACCGCGTTGAAAAAGTCCTCATCCTGACCGTTACGTACTACAAATGCCTTACGCGATACCGGCTCTACATCAAAAGCCCTGCTGGTATGCCCGGCCCCCAGAATAACTGTGTAAATATAGCCGGGATTACGTGGTTCCCATTGAAAATCGACACCCAGTGAAGGTTCACCGTTAACATTACGCGCCATAGTAAGCACAAGATCATTCGAGAATCGCCTTGCCATTGTGCAATAATTCCCGGAAGAACTATTGCTATTGACCTTTGACACTGTCCAGTTCGTCAAGGGCGAAAGGCGGATAGCTCCGCTTCTGGCTTGTGCTTCAGAGCAGCCTCCAGTTGCACGCACGCTCCCTCCGAGAAGTGCCGTCAATCGCCATTTACGCATTTTCATTATTCCAGCTCCTGAAATGATGGAATCAGGTGAATCAGGTGAACCCCGCTAAAGGATACAATCCCTTAGCGATAATGCAAAGGGATTTTACAAAACTGTCCTTTATGAAGCAGTGCTCAGGAAGCTCTGGCAGACTGGATAACAAGAAATCTTTTCTGTAACCGGGAATCATTATGGATAGTTCCTAAAGGACGCAATTCATCCTCCTGAAACTGCAGGAGAATAGCTTCAAGGGCAGATTCAAAATTACCGGTTACATTAATTGCTTCTTTAACCTGGAAGCTCACATCGCTTGCCCAGACAAGTTCGACACCTGCCTCACGTGCCCAAAGTCTAAGCGTATTACGCATATCCGTGCCCTTCATGGCGTGCCACTGGCGGCCAGATGTTTTTGATGCTGGTTGAGTATACTCATTGCCAGCCATCTCATAAGCTCCAGCATTACGCTCTTCTATGTGTGCAGAAATACCGTCTTGCCCTCCGGATTCGCTAATAAGCTTTGCGACAGCCTTTTCAAAGCCACCCTCATATAAAAAGTCTTTTTTAACGTTACCTTTGCTACCGGTTTGCCAGACAAAATCATAACCTGCAATCTGGGACCATTGTGAGAGCACTCGCTTTATGTCTTCGCCTTTACGGGCACGCCATACAACAGGCTGGGTTTCATCCAGCAAATTTTCGCTATCTGGAACATCAACTGAAAAACCTTTTCTCAACTCTTTCTTGGAAACAGTAAAAGGCTCTTTCCTGAGAATTTCCATTACCCTGTCCTCGCGTGAAGACTTTGTAACCGGAGCTATTTCCGATGTGTCGAGGTCTTCCCTGTTTACGACAGCTACTTTGTCACCATCCCAGTTAATCTTTGCTGTTATTTCTATCGGCTCGTTTTTTTCAGCTGGTGCTACTATATCATTTGCTTCAGAAATTTCTTCCAGATCTGTCGCCGGAGTTTCGATAGCAGGTGGCTCAGGCAATGGAGCAGGTAACAATTCAGGTGCTGTGACAGAAGCCGGCTTTGCTACTGCCATTTGCATACCCGGTTTTTGAGGCGAAGGATTATCCGGAACTGGTGCGAAGCAATTTTCCAATCTTTCAAGACCTTCGGCTACGCCTGCCAGAGACAATCTGACTCCGGTTTCAGCGACTTTTATTGTTACTTCATCTGAGCGCCCGAGTGCTTTATAGACTTCCGGATACTGACGCAGATCGATAACCAGAGTTCCCGGAGCATGCGCCAAAGCCTGTTGGGTAATAACCGGCCCGCCATGAAACATCAGCATTACATTATAATTATCACCTTTTACGAAAACGTTCTGACGAAAATCTACTGACATAGCCATTAAATTCTGGTCGCCTCCTGCCAGGCGAACAACAAAGCCATTGTCATACTGGTTTGCCATCACACAAGTCTTGTTTTCCTGATTTTGCCTGGACAGAGGAGAAACGGCTGGCCCTACAAGCCACGCACTTGAGGGTATAAAGATCCCATCACGATCCGGCACATATTCAATGCGTGCATGTGAATTTGTTATCCATGAAAACAGGCACACGAGAAATATGCTTATAAAAAGAATAGGGCCAATCCGGCCCGGACTTGTTACCCCGAACATAGCGATCCTCTTGTTGAATGCTGCTGCCAGTATGCAATTATTCAGTCTAGACAATAGGCTGGACCAGAAGACTACGCAACAGGATTTAATAAACGCTACTCTTGATTCCTGTGGAGTTTGTAAGCAAGAGAAGCTTCCAGGAAACCATCGATATCACCATCCAGTACCGCCTGTGAACTGGTGTTTTCAAAACCGGTTCGCAGATCCTTTATCATCTGGTAAGGCTGAAGGACATATGACCGTATTTGATGCCCCCAGGCAATATCGGTTTTTTCCTCGTATTCAGCTTCTGCTGCTTCCTCCCGTCGACGCAACTCAGCCTCATACAAACGTGCTTTAAGCATATCCATAGCCCTTGCCCGGTTTTGATGCTGCGAGCGTTCTGTCTGGCAGGCGGCGATAATACCAGTTGGGGTGTGTGTAATTCGCACAGCGCTATCCGTTTTGTTCACATGCTGTCCACCTGCGCCACTGGAACGATAAGTGTCAGTCTTCAGATCCGCCTCATTAATTTCGATATTAATAGTATCATCAACTACAGGAGAAACTGATACCGAAGCAAAACTCGTATGACGTCTCGCATTGGAGTCAAAAGGCGAAATACGAACCAGACGGTGGACCCCCGATTCGGTTTTCAGCCAGCCATATGCCTGATACCCCGAGATCTGAATAGTAGCAGATTTGATACCAGCTTCTTCACCGGGACTAATCTCAAGAGTGTCTATATTATAGCCATGCTGTTCGGCCCAGCGCATATACATCCGTAGAATCATTTGCGCCCAGTCCTGAGCTTCCGTCCCACCGGCGCCTGCATTAACACTGAGATAAGCGTCGTTGTTATCGGCCTCACCGGAAAGCAGACTTTGCAACTGTTTCTTTTCAGCTTCTTCTTTTAATGAAAGAAGGTCTTTCTCGGCATCGGCGACGATTTCCGTTTCGCCCTCAGCTTCGCCCATTTCGATATATTCGATATTATCCTGAAGCCTTTTTTCGATTAAACGCACAGAAGCTATCTGCTCTTCTAGAATACCACGCTCCTGCATAAGCTTGCGGGCATGCTCCGGGTCAGACCACAAACCCGGATCCTCGGCTAAAGAATTCAGCTCGTCGTAACGGGAAAGAGCTTGCTCCCAGTCAAAGATGCCTCCTCAGCAATGTCAGGGCATCCCGGACATCACTAATAACTGACTGTGTTTCCGCCTTCATATAACTCCTCGTATATGATCATCAATTCAGGATCCCAAAGTTACCTTGAGATCCTTAAACAAAATTTCGGAGACTATAAATTATTTGAGCCTGCAATCCAAGGATTACGCAGCCTTGGGCATACTGCGAGCAAAATCGGTAAAATGATCAGCAATTTCCTGAATGAACTCCTGACGAGTCTCATCAGTTCTACCGGTAAGAAGATTTTTGTGAACTATACTGATTTCTTCAGACCACTGAGCACCTGCCCTGACAGCATCTTCACGAATATCTTCAGGCCCCGAAACCGTCATCCCTTTAACCTGATCAGCGAAGATCATCAGCTGGAGGGCCCGGCCACATACTGCTACCGGCTTAGAAGCCGCCATGAACCCGCCAATAAAACGACGGGTATGAGCTGTCAGCTTCAACTTGTCTATAGAACGACGTCCGCCTGGAAGAACCAGCATGGAATAATCAGCAGCAAGAGCTGAACTTAATGGGCTATCAACAGCAAAATGATGCCCCCAACTTTGTCCACGCCAACTGTTAACGACACCGTGGTCCAGGCTGATCACCTTAAAGGTTGCGCCTCTTGATAGAAGAAGCCGTTGTGTTTCTGTCAGATCCTCTTCACAAAAGCCGTTAGAGACCAGAACAGCAACTTTAATCCCCGCCAGTGATTTATTCATAGCAACTCTCTTTTTTTCATATTGTTAGCATTAATTATGTAAGTTCCTGCCTGCGATTTTTAGGCGCTTCAAACATACAAAGCTTATTGCGGCTGGATTAAGGTACAATCAGCCTTTCTTGCCAAAAAGTCAAGTATTAATGTAATTTTTATGCAGTAAGTGTCTGTGGATAAACAATTATTATCTTTCGGCTACTAGCTTCAGTACTTATAGATACCCCCGGCTAAAGCCGTGGTGTTCTATCTTCGACCGCATAAAATTAAGATTGGCGCCCTTCTTCAACTCCCAGCTTTTCATGAAGATCCGAAGAGCTGGTTGTATACTGGAATCGGTATTTTCTATTCGGATAGATGTATCTAAAAGCTTTTTGCGCCATTAAAGCGGCTTCATGAAAACCTGAAAGAATCAATTTCAATTTGCCGGGATACCAGTTGATATCACCAATAGCAAAAATACCTTCCGTACTGGTTTCAAATTTCTCAGTATCTACAGGTATAAGATTTTCATGCAGATTAAGGCCGAAATCTGCGATCGGCCCCAGCTTCATGGTAAGCCCATAAAAAACAAGCAACCTGTCACATTCGACTTCTTCTGGCTCCTGCCCTCTGGCCTGAAACGTCACAGAGCGAAGCTCGCCATTTTCACCATTTAAGGAGGTGATATTACCAACATGGAGGTCCATTTCTCCTTTAGAGACGAGATTTTTCATACGTTCCACAGAATCCGGAGCGGCTCGAAAATCAGGGCGACGATGAACTATTGATACTTTTTTAGCTATCGGATGGAGGTTAAGAGCCCAGTCAATCGCCGAGTCGCCCCCTCCGGCAATCAGGATATTTCTGTTCTCAAATTGATGTCTCTTCCTGACAGCATAAAAGACCGACTTGCCCTCATATTCTTCAAGACTTTCCAGATTAGGCTTCTTGGGCATGAAGCTACCACCCCCGGCAGCGATAATGATAACTTTCGCCTCAATTCTTGTCCCGATATCCGTACCCACAAGCCAGTTGCCATTATCCAGCTTCTCAAGACTCGAAGCCATTTGCGACAGGTGAAAAACCGGATTGAACGGTTCGATCTGTTCCAACAGACGATCTACCAGCACCTGCCCCTCAATTACAGGATAACCGGGAATGTCATATATAGGCTTTTCAGGGTAGAGTTCCGTACACTGACCTCCCGGTCGGTCCAGGATATCAATCAGGTGTGCCTTAATATCAAGCAGTCCCAATTCAAAAACAGCGAACAGACCGACAGGTCCGGCGCCAATAATTACAGCATCTGTATGGTGATATTCTTTATTTTCCATGATTTGTCTCATAGCAACGTTGTATGCGGCATGTAAACTGGTTTTTCATTGATATGCGACAACTGACTTATTATACCGGTTAGGTAGATTTACTTGGAGAAAAGCAAATGACCTTTGTTGTCACTGAAGTATGTATCAAATGCAAATATCTCGACTGCGTGGAAGTTTGTCCCGTCGATTGTTTTTATGAAGGCGAAAACATGGTCGTTATCAATCCTGATGAGTGTATAGATTGCGGGGTATGCGAACCTGAATGCCCGATCGCGGCCATTGTGCCCGACACTGATGAGCGCGCCCTGGACAAATGGCTGGAACTGAACCGCGAATATTCGCAGATCTGGCCGAATATAACAGTAAACCGTGGGGCACTTCCGGAAGCGGAAGAGTACAAGGACGAAGATAACAAGCACGAAAAATACTTTAGCCCTGAGCCCGGCGAAGGCGATTAAAAACTATAACTTCCTACTATCCAAAGCTTCCAGAGCCCTGTTAACAAACAGCCTTACTTTCTCGGGATCCTTACTTAAGTGTCCCTCCTGACGGGTTCCTGAGTTAACATCAACCCCATAAGGTCTCACATGCTTAATGGCCCTGGCTATATTGGCGGGATTTAATCCTCCAGCGTAAATCACAGGGCACGGCTTAACTGCATCAACAATCGACTTTGCCACATTCAAATTATTTTCCTGCCCTGTTCCGCCAAGCGTGGGAATCATCT
>CAZJRT010000121.1:0-5927 GCA_964548445.1 uncultured Pseudobdellovibrionaceae bacterium | reverse complement strand
GCATGATTATGCACTCAGACGCTTGCGGCCCTTGGCACGACGGCGTGCGAGCACAAGACGCCCCTGACGCGTAGCCATGCGTGAACGAAAGCCATGACGGCGTTTGCGAACCAGGCGGCTGGGTTGATATGTGCGTTTCATGGTTTACCTGTCCTTAAAAGCTTGCTTTTCCCTGTAATTCAAGGCGACTGAAATATACGCTTTCGGATCTTCTGTCAATCTTTTGCTAGCCGATGAACAGTAAATGCTTTAAAAATAATCTTATATAAGAAGTTTTTTGACGTAAGGCCCTTGAACCTTTTATTCTGTTTGGCATTATAAACAGTTAGCGCGGTAAGTAACTTAAAACGGGTTGAACATATGTATGTAGATGATAATTGGAATAGCGTTTCGGGAGATGAGCTGGTCGGATTTCTGGAAGAAATAAATCCGATAGACGGCAAATACAAGGTTTCCCCCCAGACAACTGAAGTGGCATGGCGCCCGTTACCGTTCTATGAAACGGTAGCTTTAATTCGTGTCAGGGATTCTTCCTGGCCTAACAAGAAGCTCAATATTTATTATTTGACCGATGCAGGTACGCTATACCGGCTGGTTGGCACTTCACCGCCAATCCACGAAGTTAATGCCAAGGCTCAGATAAAGCTCACCGAGGAAAATGTTCTCGAATACCTGCGCTTTTTCTGCTTCTTCGTTCGCGGAGAAGAGGGACCGTTCCTGATCGCCGAATCGATGGATGACCCCTATATGCCGCAGGATATTGACGAGCAGACACGGACGGTTATTGAAGGCACTATTCGTCCGGCCTCATATGAAGGTCGCAACGAACAGGGCTTTTTCCTGTGCGATGCGGTTGTCTATTATTCTAACGCTTTGTTTATCGCTAATTTTGCGGTTCAGCCTGGCGGAATGATCGAAATGCTGGACGATGAGCCGATAGCAGCGGATCTTCCGGCAAAGGTCGAAGCGCCGATCGCTTAAACAAGTCTGTTTAATGTATTTGCCAGTTTAGTCCCGGTGCTTGATCGGGGCTTCTATTTGCATTACCATTTATATTAGTCACTTTCGTCTAACCTCTTGCGGATTCCCGCTTATGTACATTCGGCGTTCTTTCGTACTTGCAGCCTTGATTTGTGTTTTGCCGCTATCTGACGCGCAGGCAAAGCGTACCCGGCTTTATCTGGCTGGATATATGGGGCTGAATACGCATGTTGAAGCTGAATATACCGAAAGCACTGCCTCGACTAATGGTGATCTCGAGCTTGAGAACGGCTTCAATTTTGCGGGCGCTTTGGGGGTGCGAATCAATAAAAGGCTCAGCTTTGAAGCTGAGCTGGCCTATCGCAAATCAGACGTTGCCAATTTAGAAGTTAATGGCACAGACGAAGATCCTCTTGATGGTGAGATTAAAGCAACGACTCTCTTGTTAAATGGTGTTTATAACTTCGATATCAGCTGGAGGGATATTTATCCCTTTTTGACGGCAGGAGCCGGGATCATCTGGCATAACGGTGAATTAATAGATGTAACCGGACAGATAGTCGATACCAGCGGCGATGATATGGGGTTTGCGTGGACTCTCGGCGGCGGAATTAAATATAATGTCGAGGAAGGTACAGCCTTTACCGCCAGTTATCGCTATTTAAGCAGCAGTGAGATTGGTTTCGAAAATACCACGATTGACTATTCCGGCCATGAATTCAGGCTAGGCGTTCGTTACGACATCCAGTAGTTCAACCGGTTTTGACCGTTTCTCTTTGTTCCGCTACCGAATCTAAAATTTGTGAGCTTGCATATGTGGCTGCATCATGGAATGGTGCCAGTATAATGTCCACCCCCTCTCTGATCAGCACGGCTTCCTCTTTGTCAGGGTATTGGGAAGTCACAACAATTTTGCCTTGAAAGTCCCGGTTACGCAGGCCCTTGGCCAGAACAAGCCTTAGATCAGGAAGCCATGCCCCCGGGCTATAACGGGGGAAGGCGCAGATAATTACTTTTGTACGGTTTATAGGCAGGAATTTTGCCAGATCCGGGTTAGAAGCATCGCCGTGGATGGTAGTGATTCCCAAACTCTGAGCCTCTTTGATTGCCTGGGGGTCGAAGTCCACCGCAAGAATTTTAAGGCCGTTTGCCTTAAGATGTCTTGCGATAGAAAGGCCGTATTTACCGGCTCCGACAACAACAACGTCATAATCTTTCTGGGTTCTGGCTTCCTGAAGAAGTTCCTCATAGCGACGAGGTGCGGCAAGTGAAGTGTTTCTAAACCAGCGTTCTGCCAATGATATTATCTGGCCGCTATATGTAATGCCATAAGTGGAAAAGATGAAGGTGATCAGTGCGATTAATGTCATCAGCCCGGCGATTTCTTCATCAACTATCCCGACAGATAACGCTACCGAAATAAAGATAAGCGAAAATTCACTTATCTGGGCCAGCGTGATCCCGGCCATGAACCCTGTGCGCAGTCTGTATTTTAGACTGATAGAAAGAGCCATGATGATGATCGGTTTGCCCAGTAATACGAAAACAGAAAATATGGTAGCGGCAAGCAGCTGATCGGTAATGGCTGACAGATCAAGATGTGATCCCATATTTACGAAGAAGAAAATCAGCAGGAAATCTCTGACCGGAGCCAGGCGGCTGACCAGATCTTCACGTATATTCGTGGACGCCAGTGCGACACCTGCCAGCAAGCCCCCCAGCTCTTTGCTCAGGCCAAGATAAAAAGCAATTCCTGCCAGTGTCGCTGCCAGACCTATGGCGAATATCACTGTAAGCTCTGATGATCGGGAAAGAGTCCTGGTTAATGGTTCGGCAATATAATGAATAAACAGACCTGTAAGTCCTACAAGAATGAAGACCTTGACCAAAATCATCAAAAGGGAATTGACGGATAGTGACATGCCATTTTCGGCGCTGAAACCGGCCATGGCCACCATTGTGATAATAACTATAATATCCTGGATTATCAGGATGCCGATTGCGATTTTTCCGTGAAGCGAATCGATGGCTCTTTGGTCTGAAAGCAGTTTGACGACAAAAATTGTGCTTGAGAAGGATAATGCGATTCCAATGACTAGTGACGTGATTAAATTGTAGCCCAGCTCAATTGCGATCAAAGAGCCAAATAATACAGTAAGCCCTACCTGTGCAATGCCGGTAATCATTGCTACAGGCCCCATTGCCTTGATCAGGTTGATATCCAGCTTCAGGCCAACCATGAAAAGCAACAAGGTGATCACGAGGGCGGCCAGTGTATCTATAGACGTAGCCGAATCTTCCGGTACAAGATCAAGTACGCTGGGGATCATCAGTACACCGATTGCAATGAAGGCTACGATTAAAGGCTGGAGTAACCTGAGAGCAATAAAACCTAAAGCTCCGGCACTGATAAGGATCAGTGCCAGTTGTGAAAACAGGGAAGCCTGAACGGCAGCAATTATAGAATCCGAGATAGCCAAGTGTACTCCTTGCCTTTGGGGGCCAATAAAGCAGAAAGTGAATTTAAATTAAAAATTGTTTGTGTATCAATCGAATTCAAGCAAGCGGAACTCAACGCCGATAGCATCCTGGTCGTCATTAATGCGGCTATCTTTGTTGTTTTCATAGAAAACACCGACGTTTCCATCGCCGAAGCTGTCGCGGGTAAGTGTTTCGCTGTCCCCGCGATCAATTACAGTTGAATTCACCGGAGCGCCGAATTCCTTTTCGAGTTCCCGTTCGCTTTCTGTCTCGGTAGCAGACTTTGTTGAACCTGCGGCAGGCTGAATATCATTGAGTTCTTTCGCCGCCAGAGCTATGTCATCGGAAGGTCTGCTATCAAGTGCAGAATGCGAGTTGTTCCTGAACCTCGCTCCTCCAAAATCGTCATAGGAATAGTGTTTGGCTTCTTTATTGTCTGCTGCATGGGCGGACGACGCGAAAGGTACAGACAGTACCAGAGCGGCGACAAGTGCTAATGCTGAAAATTTTTGTTGTTGCATCAAAAAAACTCCCAAGGCTTTCCTCTTGGAAAAAAGGATCACTGTCAATACTATAGAACAGCAGGGGGCAATAAAAAGAGGGATTGCCAATTTGCACACAACATATAGTGGGTGGGGAAGGTTGGAAAGCGCATGAACATAGACGCCGATCAATTCGAGACCAAAGTTTTTGCTGCGGGTGAATTGTTGTTGCAACAAGATAAGCCCGGCAAGCAAGCCTATCTTATTAAGGAAGGCAGGGTCAGGGTATTTCTGCAGCGTAATGGACGAGTAGTTGATCTGGCTGAATTGGGGCCGGGACAGATTATCGGAGAAATGTCATTGTTGACCGGGCATAAAAATGCCGCTTCGGTAGAAGCCGTAGAAGAAGTTCATGCGGGAGTCATCACGAAAAAAATTATTAAGGATAAAATCGAAAGCAGCGACCCATTGATGCGCGAGCTGGTCCATATGCTGGTTGAAAGAGTAAGAAAAACAGATTCTGCTTTGCTGAAAGCAGAAACCCGCGAATTCATAGAGATCGATCTGATTTAGCTTTTTTCAAGCGTCGATGATATATATCTGGCATGCCTGAACTTCCGGAAGTGGAAACCGTTCGACGCGGACTGGAGATGACGCTTGCGGGCCGTAAAATAATACGGTCCGAAGTTTTCAGGACGGGATTGCGGATACCTTTCCCGCCTAATCTTGAAGAAGTGCTTTCTGGCTATGAGATTTCCAGCATTAGCCGGCGCGGCAAATATCTTGTGTTCGATAGTTCAAACAAAACAGAGCGGCTTGTGATTCATCTTGGCATGTCAGGAAGAATCCTGCTCGTTCGGGCGGATAGCTGGGAACAACCGGGCAAGCATGATCATTTTGTTATGGAATCGGATCATGGCTGGCTGATGATATTAAATGATCCCCGGCGTTTTGGGGCTTTGTTTTTGGCTGAAGATCCAGACGGGCACCCTTCGTTGGCAGCACTTGGGCCTGAGCCTCTAGGCGATTCTTTCGATGGAAAAGAGCTGGCAAGGCGATTGAAGCGAACCCGCAGGCCATTGAAGAATGCGTTACTGGATCAGTCGATTGTTGCGGGGATGGGCAATATATATGCATGTGAAGCATTGTTTGATGCTTCTCTGTCTCCGTTTATGGAGGCTTCGAAAATAACCGAAAAAGAATCAGAAAGACTTGTTAATGCAATCAGGAAAGTTTTGCTCAGGGCAATTGATGCCGGAGGCAGTACGCTTCGTGATTATGCCCAGCCAAACGGGGAAAGCGGATATTTTCAGCACAGCTTTTCAGTTTACGGCAAGGAAGGAGAGCGTTGTCCGGGCTGCACATGTGACCCGGCAAGAACCGGAGGCATACATCGAACATCACAAAGTGGTCGTTCGACTTTTTTTTGTCCTGTAAAGCAGTGCGGAAAAAAATAGTCGTATTGTCTATTTGTGCCGCATAAAGGTAATATGATTTTAAAGGAAGGCTATTTTCGATGTTAAGAATGAAAAATATTTTTTTCACACTTTCACTGATTCTCATTTGTTTGTCGCCTTGCGCAAATGCCGGGGGAACAGGCCAGGAAAAATTTCTGTCAGCATTACAGGATATTCCGCTTATGCCCGGCATGACGGAGATGAAAGAAGAGGCGCTGGTCTTTGACAAACCTTCCGGGCGTATAGCCGAATCGGCAGCATTGGCTCAAGGTATTGAAGTAGAAGAGATTAGTAGATTTTATAATCTTACCCTTCCTCAGCTTGGCTGGCTAAAAACCGGTGAAGGGGCTTATGTTCGTCAGGATGAGGAGCTGAGGATATCAGTCGCTTCAGCAGAAGGTTGTATCCTTGTGCGATTTATGTTAATCCCAAGATAACATCCTGTTTGATAAAACTGATTCAGCTTTATCTTGACAAAGGTGCTCAACCCCTATTAAAAAGCATGGATCCGAAGATAAGGGTAGAT
>CAZJRT010000120.1:0-6008 GCA_964548445.1 uncultured Pseudobdellovibrionaceae bacterium | reverse complement strand
GAGTGTAATACCGCCAAACAGGTTCTCAACACTCTTCTGACCGGCCAGAGCGACAGCGATACCACCAATACCAAGAGCGGCAATTATTGCAGCAATATCAAAGCCAAAATTCTGTAACAGGAATAAACCAGCAGTAATAATAACGAATATTTTTAAAATCTTGCTAAGCAGCGGCATTACAGCCACAGCGCCAAGATTACCTTTTTCGGAAAAGAGATCTTTCGTTTTGGTAATTACTACGTCAGTTATCCGTAATGAAGCCCAAAGAATGGCCAATGTGAACAGGAATACTTCGAAAAGTGAAACATAAGTTTCTGCCGCATCGGTAAGCGGCACCAGCTTCATCACGAATGTGAATAATAATGCTGTCAGAAATATCTCGAGTGGCGACAGAAGCGGCTTTATATAAACCTCGTAACCATCTCTTACACGATGTGAAACTGCGCGGGCAATAACGCCGAATCCCCGTACGAACAGCCTGGAAACAACCCATGACGATACGAGCATTACCGGAAAGGCAATCCAGATCCATACTGCAATTCCGTAGAGGCTGGATCCAAGCCATGGCACATAACTTTCAAGAATTTCTGTCATATTCATCTTTATCTCTATTATTGTTTCATTACTTTTTTACTGGAATCTAATCCTATTACCTGAAGCGATAAGCTGTCACTATAACAATCACTATTGTATTTACCGGTGCATTTTGTAAATTTGTCAAATGCTGGTCAGTCTTTCCATCCGCAATGTAGTTCTCATCGAGCAACTGACAATCGAGTTCCGCGAAGGACTTTGCGCGCTTACAGGAGAAACCGGTGCAGGCAAATCAATTTTGCTGGATTCTTTAGGTCTTGCACTTGGTAACAGAAGCGAATCCGGTCTCATTAGAAAAGGCGCCAATCAGGCAGTGGTTTCAGCCGAATTCTCAATACCTCCTGCACATCCGGTTTTTAATATTCTGGAAGAACAAGGACTCGAAACTGATACTACTCTCGTCCTGCGCCGCGTGATTAATGCCGATGGTCGCAGTCGGGCTTTTATTAATGACCAGCCGGTAAGCATAGGTCTACTCAAAACCATTGGTGAAACTCTGGTGGAAATTCACGGTCAATTTGAAACGCAAGGCTTGCTCAATCCGGCGACCCATCGCTGTCTACTGGATGATTATGCCCGGATTAGTAACAAGCTGCCTGATCTATGGAATCAGTGGCAGGCAGCAAAGCAGAAACAGGAAAACGCTCGCCGTGAAGCCGAAAAGGCCAGAGCCGACGAAGAATACTTACGACAAGCAATCGAGGATCTTGACGATCTGGATCCTAAAGAAGATGAAGAAGGATATTTAACCAGTTTGCGCGAACGCCTGATGCGGCGCGAACAAATAATAGAAAACCTTAACTCCGCTCATGTCGCTTTAAGCGACGGCGAGGGTTCAATGAATAATGCTGTAAGGGCATTGGGAAAGATTGGCGAAGATGCTGAATCTATCACCGCCCTGGTCGATAGTATATGCGTAGAGTTGGGCGAGGCGATATCTGCTGTTGAAGCTTTATCCGCAGATCTGGAAGAATGCGAGCACGATCTTCAGTCCATTGACGACCGGTTATTTGCCCTTAAAGGGCAGGCTCGTAAACATAATTGCACTATCGCCGAGCTTCCTGCTATCAGGGGCGAACTTGTGCACCGTCTTGCCCTGATCGAGCGCAGTGATGATATTCTGGCCGATCTAATGCACGCCACTGAGGCAGCACGTGTGAACTATATTAAGGAAGCTGAGCGGCTTAGCAATGAACGCATTAAAGCTGCCGGAAAACTTGATAAGCTTGTAGGCGGAGAACTGCCCCCCTTAAAACTAGACAAGGCGAAATTTGTCAGCTCTATCGAACGCAAAGAAGAACAGGAATGGGGCCCTGAAGGCATGGACCGGGTACGTTTTCTGGTTGCCACCAACCCAGGCTCGGAACCAGGGCCGCTGGGCAAGATCGCCTCAGGCGGAGAAATGGCCCGCTTTATGCTGGCGCTTAAAGTGATAATGGCCGAAGTTGGTTCAGCGCAAAGCCTGATATTCGATGAAGTAGATTCCGGCATTGGTGGCAGCACAGCTGATGCTGTCGGCGAGCGGCTGGCAAGGCTGGCAGCCTCCCGTCAGGTGCTTGTAGTCACCCATTCTCCGCAAGTTGCCGCGCGCGCTGCCCATCACTGGATAGTCCTTAAAAACGGTCAGGATAACGTTACAACCAATGTCATCCATCTGGAAGAAAGCCCTAACCGCCGCGAAGAAATAGCTCGTATGCTGGCTGGTTCCGTGATAACCGACGAAGCACGTGCAGCAGCAGATAAACTTCTGGAAGCGGGATAATATGGCTGAGCTTGATGCACTTATACGTGTACGCAAACATGCGGTAGAACAAAAACAGAAATTTCTGGCAGATCTCTACCGGCAAGTAGAAGCCATGCAAATGCGCAAGAAAAAGCTCGAGGACGACCTCACCCGTGAGCGGCAAGCGCTTGATGAAATGGCAACGGCAGAATCTATTGCCTATTTTGGACGTTACGCCGAGGCAACCAGAATCAAGATCGAGCAGTTGGCTCATGAAATCAGCAAAATGGAAACACGGATCGAAATTGCACGCGAGGATATGCGCGAAGCTTTTGCAGAGCAGAAAAAGATCGAAATAACGAAAGAACGGCGCGACGCGGAGAAGATGGAAGAAGATAGAAAGAAAGAAGTTAAGGAGCTTGATGAAATCGGTATTGAAGGCTTTAGACGACAAAATGAGGAATAGCACAGCTCCGGACCTGAGTTATCTATCCACCCATTCGGGCATCAGCTTTACCAGTATTTCTTCCTGCGGACAGGGGTGCGGCGTACGTTTCTATGCGCTGGAATCAAAAAATGGCAACCGTTACTTTCTTAAATTCAATTCTTCAGGTGAAGCTAAACCCGAGCTTGAAGGATGGATGCTGGAACAATTGGCCGAAGCCGGCATGCCTATACCGGGAATTGCTTTTGTTGATGAAAAACATTTACTAATGGCGCATGTCGAGGGCAGTACCTACCTGCCGCAAGAAGCGGAAATAGATGCGGCGAAGCTGCTGGCCAAATTACACTCTCATACCGCAGCCTCTTTCGGTCTTGACCGTCCAACCTTAATCGGAGCACTGGAGCAACCAAATACCCCATCAGCGAGCTGGGCTGTTTTTTTCCGGGATCAACGCATTTTGTACAGTACCGAAAAAGCTTACCAAGAAGGGCATCTGGATACTTCGATGCGCAACCGGCTGGAAAATCTGGCGACTAATATTGAGGATTATCTCACTGGTGAAGAAACCCCTTCCCTTGTCCATGGCGACATGTGGGGCGGAAATCTGATAGCTGATAGCGAGAAGATCAGAGCCTTTATCGACCCTGCGATTTACTATTCCGACCATGAAACCGAGCTTGCCTTTGCAACTTTGTTCGGTACATTCAGCAAAATATTTTTCGAAGCCTATAACCAGATTTCGCCGATCCGCCCCGGTTTCTTCGAAACCCGCCAATACCTTTACAATGTCTATCCACTGCTGGTTCATGTTCGGCTATTCGGCGCCAGCTACCTGCCCCGGCTGGATTCGTGTTTAAAAGCTCTAGGAGTTTAAGAGGAAAATTTCAAGACCTTATCTTCCTGTATCACCCTGACCCAGCGCCCCGGATCATCCTGAAAGATGATTTCGCCTTCAAAGCCGGTTTCTGAAATTGCACCTGCATAGACCTTGCGCATTTCATGCTGCATCGGCTGGCTGATTTTCTTCTGGGTTCGCATGGCCAAGTCCAGCCTTCTGCCTTGAAGCAGTCCATCAATTTGCACTTCGCCCATTTTACTGAGGCTTAGTTCAAAAATGAATCTCGTTGGCTTGCCTTTGCCATCTGCATCATCATCGTTATCATTACCTTCGCCATGACGGTAGTAAAAAGCCGCCTTGTGGATCTCGTCCTGATAAGCAAGAGGAACTGGAAGGCCCCGCCAATCCTGTGATACAGGCTCCGCCCTGACCCGTCCGATATTGGATAATTCGCTGCCAAGCCGGTTAAGGAGAGAACCTTTGCCATCGCGTTTTAAAGCTTCTATTGCCTTTTCACCGAGCCAGCTGGCAATGTCACCGGAACGTACAGCAGCGATAAAGAACATGACCGCTGGTACCATCTGGGCAGGACTTGCAGGACTCGGCATTACTTGTGCAAAGGCTTGCACTATCTGTGGACTTTGCTGGGTTATTACCTGAGCCAGTTCTTCCATCACCGGCCATGGCGCAGGCTGCATAAATTGCGAAAGAGTAATCGGCGGCATTTCCGTTGCTATTTGCCCACCCCCCTTTACCGCATTAGGATAAGGCATTAATTCAAGTTCTGTTCCCGGCACTATTTTCTCGGCGGGGGTTTGCAAAACAAATGTCTGGAGCGCCCCTGTTTGCGGCATTGTCATTGATATGACTGGCAATTTACCTGGGGTCATACCGATTATCTCTGCATTTATGCTAACCGGAGATGTGTTTTTCATCAGCAAAGGTTTTGCTGTACCTTCAGACATCACAGATCCGGCGATATCTTCGGATATAGCAAGCTTAACCGAAGGTAATTTTACCTCCAGGATTTTTACATCAAGCATTTGTGGCCGCTGCGGCAATGTTGATGTTTCCTGTCCGGTAATAAAAGCAGGCTCAATGCCTTTAGACTGAAATGCCACAGGCTTGGCAATAACAGTATCCATATGCGTAATAATTGCAGAGACATCAGACTGCCAGATTTGAGATTCGCCGAGAGCTGACAGGTTAAGCTTATCGGTCAGAATACTAAATCCCGCGCCCTTTGCCAAAAACATCATGTCTGGCTTTTGTGCTATAGAATCAATTGGTTGAGGCAATATATTCACCCCCTGCCCGAACTGGCCATTTGAGGCCGGAAAGCTTGCCGATTGCCAATTAAAATCAAAGGATTGCATAGAGAATTTAAAAGCCTGATCTAATTGCTGCGGGATCACCAGTTCTATTTGTGAAAAAGCCACAGGCAGCATCCGGAAGCTTTGCCCCGGCTGGATTTCCGGCAAAGCACCTGTTCCAGTCCGCTGCCCCGATGGAGGCGCAATCACTTCAGGCAGCGCCCGGATCTCCCCCCCGAGATCAAGTGTAACCGGGGTCTCTGTTAATGAAAGGGTAGCCGCAGAAGATTGCGCAACTATACGGCGGACATGAACTTCTCCTGGTGGCTGTCCAGCCGGGATCTCGACCTCGACTTTATCCCCCACTCTCAGGTTTGCATTTTGGAGACGAATATCAATTTCTCCTTCAGCCACCCGAATCCTGACGCTTCCGTCTTTATCAACCCGAATTACCTCACCCTTCACCTTACGCGGCTGCCTTACCTCGCGAAAATCGTCAGGCATCCTCTCCACTTTGGCGGCTTTCCTGCCCCCCCTAAACTCACGCTTTACCGGGGTGCCGGGCTCCTTTGCGCCAGGGGGCATATTTGTAATACCGGAATCAGGCATATGAAGGCTTTGGCTGTTTCATCTTCTAAAGAGTATAATAAGAAAAGATGGAAACCAAATCAGATTGCCAGGATTTACTATGTTAAAAATCAGCAAAATACTTTCCTGCCTGTTCCTGTTTTTTTTAATGGCAGCGCCCGAAGCATCAGCCGACAGCCAGGAAACTAAAAAACTCCATACTCCTACAGAAATAATTTCTCTGTTTACTGACAGCTGTATTATCCACGGTGAAGAAGATTACCGTGAATTTCATGATTGGGCTGACAGTAACTATTTTCGCCTGACGGGCTCTACATCGGGAGCGTACAAAGATCGTTTCGGGTTTGAGCGAGGAGATGTCTGGACTCCAACAAATATCCCCTCCAATGCCTATATCGCCAGGAGCTACGAAACGAATTCCTGCAAAGTCACCGGATATCTTGAAGACCCTGAAACGCTTGCCCAGCCGATCATCACTTTGACCGAAACGCGCCCTGATCTTTTCCG
>CAZJRT010000119.1:0-6157 GCA_964548445.1 uncultured Pseudobdellovibrionaceae bacterium | reverse complement strand
CCCAAAGATGAAAATTGCAGATACTGCAAGAACTCAGGGTGAGGGCAGTTTTTGGGAAGGTCCTTGCCTTCCGCTCTACGTTCCTGTGCTCTCCATGCTTCCTCGGGATCGGGCAGATTTTCATCCAGCCGTTTGAAGCACTGATTGTGCCATGAAAGAAAATGATCGACAGGGTTACGGATGATGGCAATGCATCTTGTTTCAGGGTTATGGCTTAACAAGCCATCCATTCCCACTTTAGACCATAAGTAAAGCACTGATGCCTCGCCACATTTCTGGTCTGGCCGGGCTTCATCAAAAGAAGCCAGATAGTCTTCGAGCGAACTATATTTGCGCTGATAGGGCGGCAAGTCTTTGCCAAAAAAATGCGGTTCTTTTTCCGGGCACATGAAAATGTCCGGATGCTGGTTGAGGTAGTTGTAAAGCGAAGTCGTACCGCTCTTGGGTGCTCCGACAATGACGAAATCAGGCTTTGGCATATCTAAGAAGTGAAAAAACGGAAGGATTGAAGCCAATTCTTTTAATAACATAAAATAACATTGCACCATTCCAAAGTACAGTGGACGCGCCGGTAGCAAAGGCTGCCCCCTCTATCCCCCAAATAGGGATGGCTATTACATTCATGACAATGTTAATGATGATCGTGCCGGTAAATATGAAAGCCATCTGTTTTTGGTGGCCTGTCATAGTCATCATATAGCCGACGGCACCCGATAAAGCATTTAACATCTGAGCTGCTAAAAGAATTTTAAGCGGCATCTCGGCGGCGACAAATACTTGGCCGAATAACGACAATAGCAGGTGTGCTCCGATCCATAAGATGCCAACGATGAAAATACTGGTAATGAGATTGATGAAGCTGGACTGGGCAAGAAGCTTTTGCAGCTTTTTATGGTCACCGCTGCTATAAAGTCCGGCAATCATAGGTCCTATAACCAGATTAATCGAGGCGAGAGCAAAGGTGGCCAGATTGGCTATCCGCACAGCAGCGCCATAAAGCCCTACCTGTTTACTTTCTGTGAGGATGCCAAGCATAACGACATCAGTCTGCCGCAGAATAATGGCCCCTCCGGAAATAATTGCCATTGTAACGGCATAGATTAGCCAGTCTTTTCTTTCCTTGAAATCGAGGCCGGGTTTTTCTTGTTGCTGCAACAGCCTGACAGTGAGAATAGAAACGACAACAAATGCGGCAAAAGAACTTATCAGTGCCGCCCCAAGACCAATTAAAGCGCTTGCTTTTACTCCTGCCCAAATACAGCAAATAATTAATATAATCTGTAATCCAGGCCTGATCAGAGTTTCGCCTAGCATGCCCTTAACAGTATTGTTCATCGAACGTAAAACTGCCTGCTCATATACCGTGAGCGCAAGAAAAGGCAACATAGCAAGTCCTACGGTGAAAGCTTTCACCATTTCCGAGCCCGCCGTATAAAGGATCAGCATTCCAGATAAAGACAAGGAGATACTTGCAATAGCAACTGTTAAGAAGCCAATGCGTTGAAAACCGTGGAATTGAGCCCAACTGTCTTTAGCGGCAAGTGCGGGCAAAAATCTTGTTGCTCCCATATCCATTCCGAAAGTGGAGAATACGAGTAGTATCTGAATCCATCCCCAGACATATATATAGATGCCAATTTCTTCAACGCCCAGATAGCGGGCCAGCAGGATAAAGAGGGCAAAAGCAAGAATCTGAGAAATGATTTTTAATGAGAAGACGGCGCCTACATTGCGAAGGAGCAAGCGGTCTAAACCATGCCATTGTCGGGTTATATTTTGTAGAATACCTTGCATAAATAGTTTTATTCAGATTGTCTTTAACAAGTATAACTATACGGTGTGACATCCGTAAGGAGAATTAATTGCTAGCCCCGATCATATATATAGTCACAACAAGTATTGTATGGATTGCGCTTGGGTTAGTTACAGGTAAGAGAATACTGGGGCCATTCTTTCTTTTTCTGACTATAGGCGTCTATGTCATTATTTTTCCAGCTATATTTTATCTGGCGGATACCTCCGGCTTACGTAGTACCAATTATCTAAACTCAATAGATGATCTCCTGGTTTTGCAAGCTGCAATCATTTGTATTTTCAGTATGGGAATGTTGGGCGGGCATTTTCTGGCTGGTAAAAATAGTGTTTTAGGCAAACTGTTTCCACACTGTGACGCCCATCATTCTGATGTGCTCTTGATGATGGGAGTTATGACCCTGACGCTAGGATCTGTATTCCTCTCTGGTTATGCCCTTAACCGGGCGGGAAGTATTTTGTTGGCAGTAGCTGAAGTGCGTTTTGGAGGTATTCTGGAAGGGTTCGGTTTTCTAACCCAGTTTGTTCGCATCGGTGGTTTTATAAGTGTCGCATTGTGGATGGATTTATTGCTTCGGAAAAAGAAAGGCGAACGAATATCGGGTTTTGCAATTTATGCCGCAGCCATGATGTTTGCGGTTAATATGTTCGCGGCGTTTATCATGGGAGGTAAAAGCTACGTAGTTTATCCGCTCGTCGTTTTAGCTTTCAGCTATGCCTTATATTTTACAAAGCGTCCAATCCGTACTTTGATCTTACCGGCATTGTTAATCGGGATAGTTATAGTTGGATTGGAATATGTGAGGGTGGTTCATGTAAAAGGTAATAGTTTGCATGAAAATATATTCGTTTCCAGCATTGGTTCGTCACTTCTTGATACCAATATGATTTATCTAGAAAAGATGCCTAAACAAACGGCACTAGGCGAAGATTTTTATAACGGATTAATCGGGGTAATACCGCGCATTCTTTGGCCGGGGAAACCTGCACAAATAGATGCTGGAGGGCGTTTTAGAAAAACAGTAACGGGGGATGAGGCAGGAGGCGCGTGGCCGGTATTCGGCTTCAATCTATGGTACGGCAATTTCGGATGGCCAGGGGTGTTGATCTGTGGCTTGTTAAGCGGGTGGTTGCTGGCCGCCTTTCGGGAGAGATATTTCGATTACAGAAGTAACCCTTATTCACTGGCGCTCATGGTGTTTTTTACGATTTTATTTATCGTGCCTGCCGGTCTGGATAATATGACGCCAGTCAAATACATTTTAAATACCGTACCCGTTATTATTTTCTTTCTCCTTGCTGATCTCCGGCTTTATCCGGCGAGTATAATCAGGCAAAAAACAACTTGAAATTGTTCCTGTTTTGTTCTAGGATTGCGTTTCTCAACGCCATTTTTATATCCCAGTAAAGGAGCTCCTGATGATAGCAGGTTTACGCACCGGCATTGCCGGCGCGCGTCATGCGCTGCCCGGCCGTGAATGGGCCGGATTTTATAATCTTCTTGATGAAAAGCAAATAAGTATTGCCCATTTGGTTCGCGAAAAAATCCGTACCAATCGTGGATCATACAGAATGAATCTTGCTCAATCCATTCGTGATGGTGCCGGGTTGCCGTCTGATCAGACTGCCGGACTTCAAAGCGGGGTTACATGCGGGGCTAGCGGTACATTAACATCCAAGCTCGATGTAATTTTTGACAGTGAAGCCTTATTTCAATCAGCAGCCAGTAGCGGTGATGGAACAGAAGGCAGCCCCTATCTTATTGAGGACAATGAATATGACGGGGCGGGTACTGGCTCGACCGGGGTTACAATAGACCATGCTGCCGGGACCTATTACGTCAAGTTCAGGAATTGTAATTTCAAGCGTCATACAGCCGAGGAAGTCGAGGTAACTTTCGGCGGGTATGTTGAATTTGAAAACTGCACCTTTTATGGCTCGGTCACTGACGCCGAACTTATCCGCCACCATTCCGGGGCGATAACTCTTACCAACTGCAAGTATACTGGTTGCCAGTCGACAGCCGGGTATCTGGCAACCGGTACAGCGACCAATCGCACTCTTGCTATCCGCAATCTTCAGGTTGATGCGTCTGACGGTGACTGGCGCTCTGATTGCCGGATTCACCAATTCAACGCCTCCGATCTGACATGGGATATTCGCTATGTTGATTGTGACGTGTCGGCCTCAACCTCAACCCCGCGTTCACTGTTTGAGCCTCTTAAGGCAGCTGACGGATCGAGCTTTTGCAATATCGCGTGTACCGGTGTTAATCACATGATACGAGATGATCGCTTTGCAAACGCTAGCAAGACAAATCTGACTATTCAGTATTTCAACAGCGTCAACACTGCAGGCGAGGCAATTTACCTTACCAACGTCAATGGCGGGGAAATATCATATGGTGAAGCTTCGCATACTACGAACGGGGCCGGAACGCGTCTTGTATATCTGGCCTCTGACGCTTCGGACAGTTCGATAAGAGTACTGGACATGGATTGCCATCACCTGAAATTAACCAAACAGACCGGAACTAAAACTGCCGGGAATGAAGCTCTTGAAAGTTTTCGGGGAAAAAATATTACGTTCCGTTATTGCTGGGTTACTGAATGCCCGGAAGACGCTTATGAACATGCAGTATCCATATCGGGATGCACCACGGAATATTGTGTTTCTGATAACTGCGCCGGGCAGGTGGTAGATAATTTTTTGCAGTGCGACGAAGCATCCTGGATTCCAGTTACTGATACTTCCTCGGCTAACATAACTAATACATATACACACCATATCTACGGCGACTGCGAAGATTTCGCAGTAGAGTTTGTCGGCCTGCGCGGCGGCGTATTCCATGACATCTATGTTGATAACACGGCGGCAGTGACGAATAACGACAGCGTTTATATATCCGATTATGTGGATGGCGGCACAACGGTTGTGCGGGAAGTGTATGGATGCGGGCCGTTACCGATAGCCAGCGAGAGGGCCGATGCAGCTGTGAATATTAACGGTGGCGCGGATATCGAGGCGCGCTATTTTGATAACGCAGACGGCACGGGAACGATGGTAACGGTGACGAACTAGAAAAAAGTTTTAGCCAGTTCAGACCAGTTAACATCGGGAACCGGATTAAAAGGCGGGTAGAAATAACCGTTACGTGAATAAATACCGTACACATACGAAAAATCATTCTGAAGTAGATGGTAAATCTTGCCCCGGTTCGAATTGTGCCAGATGGGTTCCTGTCCGCCTATGACCTTGGCGCGAAGCTGATCCAGATCATAGACCGAACCATCTTCATCCATAGACACCCAGCGGGTCACCGAATCCACAACCATCCAGCCTCTGGAGGTCAGGACTTCAACAACGCCGTGAGAGTCTACCTTCTCCCTGTCAGAAGTCAAAAATGCCAGAAGCGGATTATCAATAATATCCGTATTCACGATAAAAGCGAAGCGGGTCTCGAAGCCCGCCTCTCGCAGCGCCTTGTCCATGAACCGTGATCTGTCTCCGCATAATGCGTTTTCGCGGTTATAAAGATCTTTCGGCTCGCGATTCTCGCCCAGAGGTATTCTTTTTTGTATTGGCGTACTATTCAGGATAGAGTCCTGCACAGCGCGGATTGTCGCCAGCTCGGCCTCGAACCCGGACGGATTTTTCAGATTTTCAAATTCGTAACCTGAGGCAGTCAGTATTTTTTCGATGTAAACCTTATCTTCACTGGTAATGGTTTTAGGAACCTGATGGTAGACCACAACGGCAATGCTCACCCCCAAAAGTAAACAAAGGGGTAATACGATGATGAGTTTTGTTTTTTTAGTCATAAATATATATTGTATTATAAGTGGGGTTTAAACAGATACACATTTTAAACAATCAAATTCCCGCCATTGAAGAGGTCATCAACCGTTACGCCGCTCATATCGCTTGAGAAGCTTGCTGCAACCTGGGCATCATCGCCGAGCCCGTCGGCATTTACAAACAGGTGGGATTTGTATGAGGCTACGTAAATCAGCTCTACATAGTCGTTTATGTTGCCGGTGTTCGAATCAAAGCCATCGAGAATATCTGATATATCCAGTTTGTCGCCTTCGGCGGCATTGAAATCGTGGATCCAGTCGCGGTTATCGAGGCCAGTGGAATTCAACACGAAGGTATCTGCTCCGCCGCTGCCATAGATATAATCTTCTCCCTCTCCGCCGCTGATTGTATCATCTCCGCCGCGAGCGAAGATGCCGTCAGAACCGCTTCCGCCACGAATGAGATCGGAAGCGTCGTCCCCGAGAATCCGGTCCGTGACCGCGCTCCCGGCTACGTTCTAAACGAAATCATAGGTATCGACTGAGCC
>CAZJRT010000118.1:0-6200 GCA_964548445.1 uncultured Pseudobdellovibrionaceae bacterium | reverse complement strand
TGGCCAGGCAGCCCGAGCCCCTGACCCTCTACATAGACGACATCCGGCTGGAATAGATTTGACCCAAACAGGAAAACACTATACAGGTATAACCAGAGGTTTGCGCGGATGACACAGATTCAGATTACCCCCATAACAACCATAGAGGACTGGCAGAAGCTCTTTTCGCCGGAAGTATTTGCAACTTGTTAGCCAGGGGCGGATTAAGAGAGCGAATCGAAGAGATACTGGAATCAGCCCAAGAGGCACTTCGATGAGAAAGTCACCAAAAACGGATACGGCACAGAGCACCCAGAAGCCTCTCACAATCGGCTTGTTGCCTTACCACCTGGAAGCCAATGGGTACATTGAGAGAAACAGACAGGCACTCTCTGATGTGGGCTCGGTCGTGCCCGTCCCGAGACCTGCCCAACTTCTTAGAGACTGGGTGGTGCACATTTTAACGGGTAAAGGACTCCGCTTATATGACGCACTGATCCTCAATTGGCGAGAAAATTGCTTGACTCGATCAAACCGAATCACCAAAGCTGGTGTGATTGAATACCTATTGTCGTTACTAATCCATCGAGTTAGCAGCCACCGCTTAATTTACGTTCGCCATAATAGACATCCGCACAACCTCCATACTGCGGATATTTCCAAAGCCAAACGATGGATCCGATTCGGAGAACGAGTTTCCGACGCTGTGGTAATGCACTCCCCGGAAGAGATGAGTCACCCCAAGCATTTCTACGTTCCTCATCCCCTTTACCAATTGCCGAGGCATGGCACTGAATCTGTTGAGACCACAGACTGCCCGAGCAAGGCCACAAAAGAGTTCCTCATGTTCGGCCGAATAGAAAGTTACAAGCAAATTCACCGCATCATAGAACTTTGGCCACCCAACAACACTCCCCTTCGAATAATGGGGCCGTGCAACGACAAGCAATACCTGAACATGTTGAAACGATTAGCGGATGGTAAGCCGATCAACTTTGAGGTGGGATTTCACGCAGAAGCGTACTTGGCTGAGCGGGTTCAGCAAGCTTCCGGGGTGATTATAGCAAATCAAGAAGATAGCACACTTGTCAGTGGAAGCTTTTTCTTCGCATTATCTTGCCAGGCTATGATCTACAGTATTCATAATCCATTTATGGCCTGGGCCCGCGACAGTGGCCTGGAGCAGCAGGTAACTCTTATGCCCACGCTGGAGGCATTAGTTGACTACATTGCTGCTAAACCTCCAAGCCAAAGAAATCCAGTTGCGGGGACTGCACAAACCAAGGTAGAGGAACTGTTTGGCATGGACCGCATAAAGCATCACTGGAAAATGGTTGTTCAGCCCAGAGCCTCCCCACTGCCATGATCTCGCTCAGTAACACCGCCAATATTCTCCCGTTGACACAGGCGGATTTTTAATCCTGCAGCTGAAACAATGAATCATGTTTTACAGATAGCAGATGCTCAGCCACCGCTAACTTCAGATTCTCTATATCGTTCAGAAAGTGTTCCAGTGCGTCGGAAAATAACTTCGGACTTAAAAGATCATCCGGTGTAATCGTCAATCCGTCTAGATGGAACAACTGGTACAGCCCTTGAAATTTTCCTTGGTAGGTTACGCCCAATGCGGGTACACCCGAACCCAGAAGAGCTATCAAAAAATGCATACGCCCGGTGATTGCGCCATCCAACATGCCCGCAATCGATTTGATCTCATTCGCCTGTAAAACTTTTCGGACGATGATGCAGCGCCCCTGGACATCCTCGGAGAGAGCGGAGAAGACTTCGTTGACAAACCATTCATCACTCCATCTTCCCCGATTATCATGCGGGACAAACACCGCGGCAAGATTGGGCTGACTTCTTAATAGGCTTTCCATATTTTGCGCTACTGTTTGGGTGATTTCCTGCTCTCGCCCTTTATATTGACCATTGCAATATTGGTCTGAAAAAGGTAAATAGTTCAGATTTACACCCAGGACAAACTGACCACTCTCTTTCCACGCATGAATCCAATTCGCTAACTCGGCAATCGAATCTTTTTGCGCAGGCTCTAACAAGAATGCCAGATCGGCGACGCGGTGACCCCGGCGCCCCGTGATCTGATAAAACCTTTCGGCGGAAACTGGGTCCCTTAAATAGCAGCGAACCCGGGGGTGTAAGTCCGCAAAAGCTCTCTTCATGGCCACTGCGGGCTGCTCATTAAGGCTAAAACCACATATTCTGCTATCAACACCGAGGGTTCTTGCAAGATCGGCAACCAGAAGCATCCGCCAAGGCTTTATGTAGCCGTATTTTCCATCAAGAACATCCGCACCGAGCACAAAAAAGTGAGAACTTCGCCGGAGTTGTATGGCCAAAAAGATCCAATCAATCAGATTCTTCTTTGGCCAATTTACTGAGAACGAAAAGACGTCTTCAGCACCACCCCAAAAATCATCCGCACTGTATCGGACCACGCCAATTCGAGAAATGCCATTTTTTTGGAGTTTTTGCGCTGCCGCCCATACCATTGCCTGATCACCCGAACTTCCCGGTCCGGCAGGCGGCAATATAATAACTCTTTTGTCGACCTCTGGGCGGGCCACTAAACATGCAACAAACTGGCTAAGACGAAAAAAAACCCGCGAAACTGCTTTTTGAACCAAGAATGATCTGCTTCTCATTACCTACATTAACCTGTTGTGATGTGGTTTGCCCGGCAAAGTGGCAGGGTGGTTCACAGCCGATAGCCTTTCAGGGGTGTACCTGGTTCAGAGCTTTTCAAATCGGTTGCCCGGGACACCACTAAAAATTTCTATAAAATTATTTTGAGAAACTTATATAAAGCTTTTTTATGCGATCAAGAACTTTTCCCAAAAAAAGCCTTAATCCGCCACGGGCTTTTAGATTGGAAAGCCCCCCGGCAAAACTCCAAACAGGCACGTTTCTAAGGGCAGTGCACCTGAGATAGTCCTCAGCATAAGGCTTTTTTGTTTTATCCCTTGATAACAGTTGCTCCACATCCTTCTGCTCCATTATATCATAAGGATAAAAACCGCATCCTGCTAAGCCTTCCACAAGCTGCAAGGCAATATTCCTAATTTTACCCCTGTAGGATATCGGATAAGGAAGCCACATCATAAAAGGTCGTGTTGACAGGCCCATTTGAATATTGTTCTTCTGTGCGTACTCATTATTCGCATATTCCCCCTTACGCAACTCCCCGAAGAGCCTGTCAAAACGAGCAATGTCAAACAATCCCACTGCGGAAAATCCAGAAAAGCCGGGGTAATCAGAAGGGCGAAGATAAGCTTCCCCACTATCGTCCAATCTTACAAGTGCTTCATCCGTATCGGCGAAAAAACGCTTCATGAAACAGGTGTAAAGTTGCGCTGCGTTGGGATTAGCCTCAAAAAAACGGTACGCTGTAGAAATGTCATCTCGCATGATAGGGCGGACCAACTGCATATCGTCCTGAAGAAAAATGACATACATTTTTTCACGCTTCCTTGCATCAGCAAACGCGAATCGCATGTTATTATATAAGCCACCTGTTTTGTGCTCCGGATCAGAATCATTTCCAGCCGTAAGTATCCTGAAAAAATTTCTGTAATTCTTCAGCACTTGGAGTGTGGCTACATCATCGCTCTGATCATCAATTACGGTAACTTCAAAATCCTTTGCGCAATGCTCAATTGAAGTTAAGCAATTTTGAAGAAACTGGCCCCTGTTGAACGAAAACACATAAATTGATAATTGGTCAAAGCCGGGATTATCCATAAATACAGCCCATCATTCTTAAATTTAAAGCTTCCTGAACAAAACTAATATATTAAGAATCATCCGGCAAATGCCTGGATGGCTATGTATTCAGCTAAATTTAGTCGAGGACAGAATGATATCGGCCAAGATATAAATGAAAAAATAATTTTCAGAAAAAACACCCCTGATTTTGGAGCTGATATAGGAATCTTGGCTAATCAAAAACACTTCTCAACGCCCTAAGAACTGAATTGAACAGAATCAAACGGAGGGGGGATCACGGTCACTAAGAATATAAAAAACCATAGCCAATTTCGACAATACAGTATAATACCTAAACGTAGGGGCATTCAGCCAGCACCTCTTTTAACGCCTTCTCCAGGTCTTGCTGCTGCTTCTTTGTAAGATCTTGCTTCCACTTTTCATTTTTTGAACTGATAAGAGTATTGGCCACCTGGTCAAAAAATAACTGCGAGCCCTGAATATCTTCACCTATGAATCGCAAGGTACGTTCAAACTCCTTGAGTGGATTGTCACATAAGGATTCGTAACGAACCTCCAGATAATCGTCCTCACTTAAATGCTTGCTTGCTTCGCTGAAAGCCCGCATGCGGTTCTCCCAGCCGATCGCAGCCAGCACTACAAATGACTCGCCAGACTCTTTCCATATACGCTTTTGGCGTTCATCCATGCTGCCGCGGGTCCAGTTATGCGGGCCTGACCAACCATCAAAATAAGGGGCCGCCAGCACTGAATTGACTACAGCCCTCCCATCCCTTACGACATGTATGAAACGGGCATCGGGAAAGATCTTTTTCAAATATCCAATCCTCGGCCAGCCAGTAATCTTAACCAACAGGCGTCGATTCTCCGGGATGGCACGGGACAGCCGATCCCGGATTTTGGGTATTACGGCAGGCAACACATCATCAGCAGTGAGGTCCCGGTAGGGCGTGGCAAAGCCATGGCAGTACGTTTCCCAGAATCGATAGGGTTCTGAAGGTCGATAGGCGCGCTTAACATAACGCCCTATCCAGGGTATAGAAGCTAAATAATTCACCCATTTATTCTTTTCCGGCTTACGGGGTTTACGATCAATAACCGAGGAAAGCCACCCCATACCGGGATGCTCTGTTAATACATCATGAAACAAGGTGCTTCCGCACCGCCCCGTGCCCACGATAAAAACTGGGTTTTCCAGGCTCATATCACCCCTTATTCATTCCATTATTCAACGGCTTCCCCCCGCGTTTTGGAAAAAGCACCCTATAGACGCCCCGCCAAACCACTATGTCCAGAGGCTTATAACGTAAAGCCTTCAGAACTGAATTCAAGGCTGTTCCCTTGCAATTGGTGGCCGCATAATAACGCGCTTTGCGGCAGTAAAATCTGCTTAGCCCCCAATGTCGCTCACGTGGTGATAGCGCCCCAGGATTCGCCGCCAAAAATTCCTGAATAATCTGCTCATTGGCGCGAAATCGTCTATCTTTATCTGAGGAAATCTGGTCCGACATTACCCGGTAGTAGCCGAAATATGACGGCACATACAAAAACTTATACCGGGTTGAAAATCGCAGCCAGAGCTCATAGTCATCTGCCACCCCATAACCAGTATTGAATCCCCCCAGGGCATCGAAACAGTGACGCCTTACCATCGCTGTATTAATGCTTACACTGTTATCGGCCAGAAGCTGACGGCTGATAATACCGGAATATCGGCGAATGTTCTCCCGTGATAATTCATGTCCCTGTTCATCGATAATGATTTCATCACCATGAACAATATCCACCTCAGGGTTATGGTCCATCACGGCAAGCTGATATTCCAATTTGTCCGGAACCCAGGCATCATCAGAATCCAGAAAACAGATAAACTCCCCCCTTGCGGCCTTCAGGCCCTTGTTTCGAGCAACACTCTGCCCGAGGTTCCGCTGGACCTGGTACTGTATCCTATGGTCGCCCAGAAACGGGGCAACCACCTCTGCAGTATTATCCGTGGAACCATCATCTATAATCAGCAGTTCATAGTCTCCGATAGTCTGCGCCAAGACGCTTTCCACAGCCTGACCGATAAACCTGGCCCTGTTAAAAGTCGGAGTAATTATGCTTACTATCGGCCCAGCTGCTGCCATGGACTACCTTCGGCTATCTTTTTTCCAACAATCTCATTGCCGGACACTTGTACATCAACCATTCAACGCTGACAACAGTGCTTCGCACAACTCGCTGCCGACAAGCAGGGTCATAATAATTGATTTTGTGAACAAAATTCAGACTCATTCCTATGAACTGCCAATCACTGCAACACTCATTGCACAATTCTTTACAGGCATCTGTTGCTTAATTCAAATATACTCCGCATCCCCGTCCCCGTGAACAAAGTGGGCATCGGTCCAGCGGAGATTAAGCCACCGTTCATCGCGACTGAAAAAACTGAAACCCGGGGACTCCTTTCTCTGGATAAAAAATTCGCGGGC
>CAZJRT010000117.1:0-6217 GCA_964548445.1 uncultured Pseudobdellovibrionaceae bacterium | reverse complement strand
GTAAGTTCGCCTGTTAATTCTGTTCCGTTTTCCAGGTCTCCGAAAGGTGTGGCCAGTATCAGATTATATTTAGTAAGGCCGCTGGTCACCTCATAGGTATGCTCTCCGGCATCTTCTATAGAAACAGGTGTCAAAAATATTTCATGAGCGCCGCCTTCTGCCAGCGGCTGTGCGCTATAGACTGCCCGGCCTTCCGGACTTTTGAATACAGCTGATTTCGGTATGATCAGGGCTTCTTTTTTTACTTCTGGTACAAGATTAACCTTTGTTCGCATTCCAGGCATTAGCCCACATTCTTTTGGCAATCCAACTTGCACATTATAAGACCGCAGATCCTCGTTTGCCTCTTCAAATTTACCTGTGATTTTTCCTTCAAACATTTTATCGGGAATCTCGTTAGCCTTTATGAATACCCGGATATCTGCTGATATTTGTGAAATTTCCTCTTCCGTAAGGAAAATCTCTATTTGTAAAGGCTCAGTATCACCAATCCTGAAAACTTCTTGTCCTGCTTTAACTTCGCTACCCGGTTCAATATCGCGCCACAATACAGTTCCGGACATCGGAGCTCTGATTATAAAACTTTCCAGTTCTTTCTTGAGCTCTTCCTGAAAGGACAGTGCGTTTTCATAAGCTCCGAGATAATCTGCATATCTCTTTTCCTCCATTTCGCCTTTTCTGAAAAGAGTTCGGGCTTCCAGATATTCTTTATGGCGCAAGCGTATTATGGCTTTATGTGCGGCAAGTTTCTTTTTGGTTTCATCGCTGTTTATTTTTGCAAGCGGAACGCCCGGCCCCACTTTCAGACCCTGATCTCCAATAACTTCACTTACTATTCCATCTTTTTGAGAGGTAATTGATATTTGCGTGACTGGTTCCACAATGCCTGAAGAGGTAATTCGCCTGACCGCTGGAGCTTCGACCACGCGAACAAACTTATATGTATGGTTATCTTGCGGGATAGTTTGCTCGACGACCTGATCTTGTTTCTGATTTTCCGAGGATTCTGTTTCTATCAGGGTTTTTTGTAACAACAAATAAAACCCGGCGGCCAATATGGCCGCCAGAGCAAAAACTGTTAACAGTGCGAGCTTGTAGCGCGACACGTTGCGACTGGTACCCCCTTAAGGTTTACCTGATATAGATGTGAACTTCGCTTGTATCTGCTTCTCTGCTGGGCGTATAGGAAAGATCGATACGCTCAAGCGGAAGCCCCATCTGATTCAGGGTGCGTAAAACTTTTTCAGCATTTCTCCTGGCACGAGTACTTTCTATGGCAACTTCTGCAGCATTGCCACCGTCCGGGTGTACTGCCACCAGTTCAAACCTTGCGGCAGGATAGCGTTCCATCGCCTGGCTTACGGCAATATATACCGGTTGCTCATAAGATACATTTTGCTTGTTAAAGCGGATTTTTACAAGCGGACGCGGTGAAGACGGCGCAGCTTTCGCCAGTTCTCCGGGAGTGAAGCTTGCCGGTGAGATGCCGGAAAACGGACGGTTGGACAGACTTTTGCCGTAAAGGTCACCCTGGGTAATGGCAAGAGCCATAGTGCGCAGGTTGTTTCGTTCTGAAGCCAGATATCCGGCCGTACGTGTGATGTCGTCATTAACATTGTTCAGCAGTCTATCGATAATCACCATTGTATTATTTACTGCATCTTCCAGTTCTGACAAACGTACGTGATCTTCTTCAACGGCTCCTGAGAGACTGTAGGAAGCACGCACAGTTTCCAGCATATAGTTAGCCAGTGATGAAACTCGTGAGATTTCCAATGCAACTTCATTCAGGCGGGCAACGTTATTAGCAAGATTTTCAAGATTGCTCTGGGCCATTGCCAGTCGTTGCACAAGTCTCGGGTTGCCAGGAGTTGTTCCGGTTTGAAGCTGGGTGCTGATAGTTCCGACATTGCCGTAGTATTCTGCAGCAATAATTTCTGCTTCATCTTCCAGTTGGACAAGAGATTCAGAAAGTCCTGATACATCGCTTTGCAGACTGAATAACTCACCCCTCAGTTGTTCGACTTTCCTGCCGACGATAGTGTCTACATCGTCATAATAGGCAGGTCCGGTCATGATGTCAGCATCCACAACGGGTGCGACATTGGGTTTGTTATAGACCTGGCCATGCAAATCAGGAGGCAAAGGATCGTTTGTTATAACCAGAGCAGGCTGGCCGGGCTTGGCAGTGGCGTCAGATATAAATGCCAGCATTGCTACGCACATCGTTGCCATAAGCAATAAGCTCGGGGAGATGCGTTTGACCGTTGATGAGATCATCACTTTATTATCTTCCTTAAAAGTATGTTCCAGGATTGATGAATCGCGTTTTCCCAGCATTCTAAACTATAGAAGCATACACGAAAATCCCTTTTATAAGCCTGACTGTCAAGACCAAGCGACGGTCAAAACAGGAAAGCTGTGAATTATATTGTGTATAACTGGGTATTTGTGGAAAAATTCATTGTTCTTTTTAGCTGAATGTTAGGCTTGCATTGCTTTTGCGTTTGGCGTATGTTGCGCAAACTAAATTTTTGGATGATATCCAGATGTCATTAGCGCCCGTAGCTCACTTGGATAGAGCATCTGACTACGGATCAGAAGGTTAGGAGTTCGAATCTTCTCGGGCGCGCCATTTTCTCCTCAAAACTTTGTTTCTTTTTTTTAATATCTGCTGTGCTGCCTGTGTAAAAAACGGGATGCTTTTTTGTATCGATTTTACAATAAAATTATTGAAATATAGCAGCGGGCCTTGTTATAACGCTTGAATATCCAAAGATAAACTTGAACATTTCACAGTGAGAGGGCTGTCTAATGACGGTTGTACTGAATAGTAGCTCTTCTAAAATCTTCAAAGAATCAGATGTTTACGACAGGTACACTGGTTTTGGCGGAAATCAGGAAGATATGCGTATGGGGGGAGAGACGGAGCGTGTTTACCATGATCCTGCTAACCCGGAAAAAATCATGTCGATGGAAGTGGAGAGCCAGTTTCTCGATGAAGTTGCCAAATATCGTATTCCCCATCCAGAAAATCCCGGTTTTCTGAAACCTATTAAAACTTCGGAAGAGACAGTTTCGCAAGTGGTCGAGGAGCAAACCACCGCATGTAAATGGCCGAGTATTAGAAAAGTGATTGAAGAAGAGAGGAATGCTGCCCGAGTAATGCACAGGGTTGCTGAAAAACTCGGCGTCAGGCAATCGATCTATACCAACAACCCCTTAATTACACATAAAGAATGCTGGGAAAATTGTAACGCAAGCAGACGGGACCGTACTGAGAAGCTCGTTAGGGGCTTCCATGATCATCTTAGTCATGATGAATTAAGTTATACTTTTTTGACGTCTCCTGTGCATTGCAGCGTTAGTTATACAGATCCCGATCATCTGTGGGGCATAGCTCGCAGGATGTTCTATCTGACGCCCTTTATGTATCTGGCAGGGGATAACGGAAGCGGATTTATGGAGAGAAGCCCTAAGCCGCTTAATCACCATTACACTATGAGAACTAATCAGTCGCTGGGAGCCAGGGGAGGGATACCTGAGCATTTCTTCCGGTCAGTTTGTGGTGAGGATTATATTCGCGGTCATATCGAAGCCGTTTTGAACAACCCCATGGTCATTTACTATGATCAAAATAGCGAAACGGTGACACCTGCTGACGGACGTTTTCCAACACTTAAACAGCTTGCAGCTGTCGGGCTTAATACAGAATCCAATTATGATGTTGCAGAGAGCACATTATGGCCGGATGGCAAGCTGTGTAATATTCGCGATAAGAACGATATTCCAATTGGTAAACGGTTTGAAATCCGTATGTGGGATACCGGACCGCATCAGTTTGCTTCCATGATGCTTACATGCATGGCCACACTTATGGATCCGCAAGGGGCAGAAGAAACAGATCGCCTGCTTGGTTCTTATGGTTTTGGTGAAGTTCCTGCTTATTCGGAAATGCTCCTGCGCAAAGCCATGAACGATACTTTGTATCACGGTGGACGTTTTATGGACATTCCGTTTGGCGCTCCGACAAAAGGTGGCGTTCAAAGATCGATGCTTGATTTCTCGAAAGAGCTGTATCCTGTTATCGAGGCCTCTGTTGCTCGCGCAGATAAGGCGCTTTTGGCTAACCTGGAGCCGTTAAAACATATTTGCCATACCGGATGGACCGATACAAAAGTTTCCCAGCACCATTGCCGGACGCTGGAAGGCGTAAGGAAGCTGATGATCGACATGCCAGAAGACATCTACATCAGGCCGAAGGGTACTTCTTTCTATTTGCTCAGGGAATCTGGTGAGCTTCCTGAAGTAAACCCGGTTGCGAATAACTCTCATCTCAAGTTAGATAGCGGGTTTAAGCCTGAAGGGCCATGAGGCATAATTTCCGTTATGAAAGAGCATGAAACAGCCGAGGTACTGAATCCTGATTCCACCTTTCCGGTGCTTATGTTTTGCGAGCATGCTAATAACAAGCTGCCGAAAGATGTGCCGGAATGGCTGGGAATGGATGAAGCTTTCCTCAATTCCTACCATGGCTATGATCTTGGTATTCCTCATGTCGCTCGCAAATGTGCCCAATCACTGGGTGCTACATGTGTTCTGGGCGTTTATTCCAGGTTGCTGATTGACCTAAATCGTCATACATGGGCTCCGGATATCCTGCACGATCACGATGACGGGATAATTATTCCCGGAAATCAGAACCTGACGGACGCAGAGCTTAAGCGCCGACTCGACAGATACTACCATCCCTATCATGCTGTATGTGAGTATCACCTGAAACGACTGATGGACAAAGGAGTTAATCCTGTCCTGTTTTCTTTTCACTCTTTCCCGCGACATCAGACGGGATATGCTGAGCCTTTCCCCTGGAATTTTACTCTTCATTATAATGAAGACAATCGAGTGGCCGGGATTTTTAAAGAATACTTCCGGGAAAAGCGGCCTGATCTTCTTATTGGTGATAACGAGCCTTATGACCTGACAGTTTATAAAACCAGCGGGGTCATTATGCACGGGGAGAGCAGGGGATTGCCTTACCTGCTGATTGAAATTCCAAATGACCAGATGACCAATGAGCAGGCAATAAATCATTGGAGTCAGTTGATAGCGGATGTTCTACTCGATCTGCCTGAAAAACTGGCGTAGATTCATATTCTCTATGTCTGATATAAAATTCCAAAGCGGCCAATATAATGTTAATATCAAAATTATGCGCAAGTCGCCTACTGTTTATGAAAAATCACTAGCTTATTCAGCATTTTAGCTTAACGATTTGTTTGTACCTTTGATCTAAAAAGGTATCAGGAGTTCCAACCAAGACTTCACGAGTACACAGCTTACAATGAATAAAGATCGAGATCATAGCGATACGGAGACCATGACCGGTACTGAAGACGAAGACATTTTCGAGGTCATCGACCTTGCTGAAGAACTTGAAGGGCAGCCAGATTCAGGTCACAGGCATGGCCGCAATGAAGACCCGTCCAAATTCAGCATTTCGGGAAATTTCCGGTTAGACAAACATGCCTCCCAAATGGCGGAAGAGGACGTCCCCAGCGGCAAGGATATTGTTTCTGTAGAAACTGAAGTTGATCAGGGGCAGGGTAAGGGCCGGATTGGTGAGCGCCTTGTCGAGATGGGCGTTATTTCCGAAGATCAGCTTAGTGTGGCTCTTCAGGAAAAGAGGATTTCCGGCAAGATGCTGGGCGCGGTGCTGGTTGAGCTGGGGTTTATTGATGAAGAAACTCTGACAGCTTTTTTGGCGGAATCATCCGGACACGAAGTTTTTGATCCCAAGCATACGATTGTAGACTGGGATGCCCTTTCATATTTGCCTAAAGCCGATGCTGTGAAGTTGCAGGTTTTGCCTGTAGCGGTAGATGATCGTGGAAGCGGCAAAATGGAAGTCCATGTGGCAATGGCTGACCCTTACGATGTTGTTGCTCTCGATACCCTGCGCCGTATTTTTCCGAAAGGCGCTACTTTCAGACCGCTTGTTACAACGCGTGCAACAATTTCAGATGCTATTGATGCGGCTTACGGTTATGCCAGTTCAATCAATGTTATTCTCGAAGAGCTGGAAAATGAGGCTGACATTGACCTTTCAAAGCTTTCAGAAACCGAGGCCTATACCCACCCGGTAGTAAGACTGGTTAATGCGCTTGTTTCTGATGCTGTTAAGACTACTTTAGGTCCTAAGGGAATGGATAAAATG
>CAZJRT010000116.1:0-6234 GCA_964548445.1 uncultured Pseudobdellovibrionaceae bacterium | reverse complement strand
CCATATATACCGGATAGTGCTATAGAATCACTAATGCCGGAGGTCAGACTTCATGATCCGATTCTTGCATTGGCAGGCGGAGAAGACGGGTTGGACGCATTCCGGGTCATACTTACGGAAATTCCAAGGCTTTTAGAAGACGATGGAATTTGCTTCTTCGAATTCGGATATGATCAACGTGACGATATAATGCGACTCGTGGAAGAATCTGGTCTGAGGCTTATTGACGTACACCCTGATCTTGCAGGTGTTCCGCGGGTTGTGGAAATCTCCCATGGGGATAAATGAAAAAATATTTGTGTGCCCGCTTGCGCCGTGACCGTCGCTGGAAGTAACTTCAAAAACATCCGAGGCAACGAGAAAACAAAAGGAAATAGGGCGAATTTATGATTCGCCATATGGAGAGTTTTGACTTAGGGCTTTGGCGAAGTGTATGTAATAGTGTAAACTGTACGTATGCTTGATTCGGGAAACTCTCCAGGAGTTAATTTAAAATAAGGTGAAGATTATGAGGCATGGTTCAACAAGCAGAAGATCAAGAAACCGCAGTGGAGGTAAGAAGGGAAATAACCCCAGATCACAGGTTTTTGACAGTAATGGTCCAGACGTACGTATCCGCGGAACTGCTCATCAGGTCTGTGAGAAATATATGGCTCTTGCAAAAGATGCTTCTTCTTCAGGCGATTTGGTTCTCTCGGAAAGTTATCTACAACATGCCGAGCATTATCAACGGATTATCAATATCTGGAATGAAACCAGCAATGATTCGTACACTGCGTACAGTGAAGATAAATCCGAAGAAAATGAATCCGGTCTTCCTCGCAATATGATGGACCGGGGCAGCCGCCAAACAGAAAATTCAGCAAGAGAATTGGCTGAAGCCTGATTCTGGCTTTTGCGCACTTTTAAAAAAAGATAATCTTTCTATATATTAAAGGCGGCTCGGCCGCCTTTTTTAATGAGCCTGAATAGGGAGAATTAGAATGGACTTTGAAAGATTCACCGAAAAAACGCGCACGCTCTTTCAAGCTGCCCAAACAATGGCTGTTAAAACCGGACATCAGTCATTGGAACCGGAACATTTGCTTAAAGTAATGCTCGATGATCCCGATGGTTTGAGTATCAAGTTACTTCAGGCAGCTTCGGCTGATTTGGAAAGGCTTCGCAAGGACATTGATGCTGCTCTAAAAAAGTTACCAATTGTTCATGGTCCCGGCGTTGGTCAGCTTCGTTTGTCCAGTGATCTGGTGAAGATTCTCGATAGTTCTCTGGATATTGCAGAAAAAGCAGGTGATCGCTTCGTTACGGCCGAAAGGATCCTGCAGGCTATGATAATCGATCAAAGGTCGGATGTGGCCGGGTACCTTGAAGATGCCGGAGTTAAGCCGACTGGTCTCAATCAGGCGATTAACTCTATGAGAAAAGGGCGTGCTGCTGATTCCCCCACTGCCGAAGGGCAGTTTGATGCCTTGCGACGTTATGCGCGCGATCTGACAGAAACGGCCAGAGAAGGCAAACTTGACCCCGTTATTGGCCGGGATGAGGAAATCCGGCGCACGATTCAGGTTCTCTCCCGCCGCACTAAAAATAATCCGGTTCTAATTGGCGATCCCGGAGTTGGTAAAACGGCTATCATTGAAGGGCTTGCTCAGAGAATCGTTAATCGGGATGTGCCTGAAGGTCTTAAAGATAAACGGCTTATGGCACTTGACCTTGGGTCTTTGCTGGCAGGCGCCAAATTCAGAGGAGAATTTGAAGAACGTCTCAAGGCTGTGCTGGATGAAATACGCGCTGCAGCGGGTGAAATTATCCTGTTTCTTGATGAGCTACATACTGTTGTTGGAGCGGGAAAGGCAGAAGGTGCAATGGATGCTTCGAATATGCTAAAGCCTGCACTGGCAAGGGGTGAGCTCCATATGGTAGGTGCTACGACTCTCGATGAATATCGTAAGCACATAGAAAAAGATGCTGCTCTGGCCAGACGATTCCAGCCTGTATTTATTGCTGAACCAACCGTGGAAGATACGGTTTCCATTCTTCGCGGATTAAAAGAAAAATACGAAGTGCATCACGGGGTGCGGGTCACAGATAATGCAATAGTTGCTGCAGCAAATCTTTCGAATCGTTACATAACGGATCGTTTCCTTCCTGATAAGGCAATCGATCTCGTGGATGAAGCCGCATCCCGCTTGCGTATGCAGGTAGATAGCAAGCCGGAGGAAATCGACGAGCTGGATCGCAGGATTATCCAGCTTAAAATCGAACAGGAAGCTTTGAGAAAGGAAAAGGACAAAGCTTCAAAAGAGAGGCTGGAAGCTATCGAGGATGAGCTTGATGATCTCGAATCAAAGTCTGCTGATCTAACCGCGCAGTGGAAAGCAGAAAAAGATAAACTTAGTACTGGCCAGCGTATTACCGAGGAACTCGACAAAGCCCGGATTGAGTTGGAACGTGCTGAACGGGAAGGCGATTGGGGGAGGGCGAGTGAGTTGAAATATGCATCGATTCCCCAGTTAGAGAAAAAGCAGGAGGAAGTTTCACATGCCGCTGCCAAACGTATTATCAACGAAGAAGTTACGGCTGATGATATTGCAGGAATAGTCAGCAAATGGACGGGAATTCCAGTTGAAAAGATGCTCGAGGGCGAGCGGGAAAAGTTGCTTCAGATGGAAGAGAATATCCAGCGCCGTGTCATAGGGCAAGAGGAGGCCGTTAAAGCTGTAGCTAACGCAGTGCGCCGTTCTCGCGCCGGGCTTCAGGATCCGCGCAGGCCGATAGGTTCATTCCTGTTTTTAGGCCCTACAGGCGTAGGTAAAACTGAGCTGTCCAAGGCATTGGCGGAATTTCTGTTTGATGATGACACAGCTCTTATTCGGCTCGATATGTCTGAATACATGGAAAAGCACAGCGTTGCCCGGATGATTGGAGCGCCTCCCGGCTAAGTGGGATATGAAGAAGGTGGCGCACTGACCGAGGCTGTACGTCGCAGGCCCTATCAGGTTGTGCTGTTTGATGAAATTGAAAAAGCACATCCGGATGTCTTTAATATTCTGCTTCAGGTTCTGGACGATGGCCGTCTTACTGATGGTCAGGGACGTACGGTAGATTTTGCCAACACTGTCTTGATCATGACATCTAATTTGGGGGCAGAATATCTTGTTGCACAAAAAGAAGACGAAGATATTGAGGCTGTCCGGGAAAATGTCATGAACGTCGTGCGGCATGCCTTCAGACCTGAATTCTTAAACCGACTGGATGAAATCCTTTTATTCCAGCGTCTTGGCCGTGAACAAATGCGCGGTATTGTTGATATTCAGCTTAGATCACTCCAAAAGTTGTTATCTGATCGCCAGATTGAATTGATCCTCGATGACAAGGCGAAGGTCTGGATAGCTGATAAAGGTTACGACCCTGCGTACGGCGCCCGGCCTTTAAAGCGAGTTATACAAACACACCTGCAGAACAAGCTGGCTGAAATGATTCTCGAAGGCAAAGTTCCGGATGGTTCTGATGTTCATGTTTCTGTCAAAAGCGATGAGCTGAACTTTAACATTCATCCTCGTGGCTAGTCGGGATGGACATAAGGCGGTTAATGCTTTAGATTCAAATAAGACATTTCTGACGCTATGGGTTCTCATGAAGCGTTTTTTTAGTATAGCCGCCGGTTTAATGCTTGCCTCCTGTGCCTACGCATTGGAAGGCTCTTTGCAGGAAGTTACTTTCGAGACACTTGGTGCCGAAAATGCGATCTGTTATCTGCATGAGCCCGGCTTTAAACGTACGATCAGACCGCCCCAAACGGTAACTGTCAATAAATCACATAAAACTCTACAGCTTGATTGTAGCGCTCCGGGTAACAGGGAGCAGACGGTTTATATCGAACCCGAAACCATAGACGCTATTGCCTTGAATATTGGCACAGGACTTATACCGGGTCTTATTACTGATTACGGTACCGGGGCAATGTTCTTGTATCCGGATCTTGTCCAGGTGGATTTTACTGGTATGCGACCAAAGCCTAATTCTCTTCCTAAATATCATGCCAGGGATACACTTCCTCCAATGAAAAAAGGCCTTGAGGAGTTTCGTCCCGGCCATCCCGAGCTATCAACAGATATTGTAGTACCTAATGCGGCTTTATTTAAAAGGGGTGAAGAAGCGGATGAAAACGCGGAGGGAACCGGTGAGCAATCAGCAGAAGCTTCCGCTGAGGAAAATACAGAGGCTCCGGCAACTACAGCGGATGAATTGACTGAGCAATATAATCCATGGGTTTTTGACAGTCCTGCGGGCAATTCACAACTCTATTACGATCCTCCCAGCAAACAGACAACTTTTCCGGTTACTCCTTTATCCGAATCAGATTCTTTTGAGCCTGTTCAATTATATCCTCTGGATTAATAAGCGGCTATGTTCTTCGGAAGCAGGATATTTCGCCATAGCATTTGGCAAGCTCATCCAGTGCTTCTATCCTTACGCTCATAGTTCTGGCGGAAGCGTTCAAAACCTGATCCGCACATGTCATTATTCCGACATGTCCGGGAAAGAACACCAGATCACCACGGCGAACACCGTTTTTTTCTATCTCTTCACCCACACTGAGCATTTGCTGGCTGGAATCGCGGGGGCAGAAAACACCGTTTCGATTAAAGGCAAGCTGTACCAGTCCGGAACAATCTATCCCCCATGCGAGTCGTCCTCCATAACGATAGGGACTATTCAGAAACATTTTTGCGGTTTCGACATGATCGACCTGCTTATCAAATTCATTGAGCATAAGTACATGGGCGGATGGAATCCAGCCGGTGCCTTCCGCCCATAAAAAACCATTATTATCTTCGGCTTCCAAAATGATCAGACGAGATAAAAAACTTAAGTTAAGTATCGGACGTGATTTGAAATCAGGTTTGGGATAAACAAGCGCGGTCAAAGCAGATACGAAGTGAGTAGTTTGCGATCCTTTTTCGCCCAGACAATCCGTACGTACGTAACCTTTATAACCATCGTTCAAAGAAGTGCCGTACAGCCAGTTGCCTTCTTCCCTTTCAATCTGGAATTCTTCGCCGAAAAGGAGCTGCGTTTCACTTTTTCCAATTAAATCAGTAGATTCTGGATGTTCAACTATATCTGCAATAGGAAAGATGCATCTTGCAACGGTGGCATTCATGAACCATACCTCGCCTCAAGCAAGGCGTGCACGGCGAATAGTCCGGTTTCAGCACCTCCTTTAGGGCGACCGGGCTTGCCGGTTTGCTCCCAGCCGTATATGTCCATATGTATCCACTCAGGATTTCCTAGAATAAATTCTTTCAGGAATAGCGCAGCGTGAATAGCGTCCCCGCGCTTTTTGCTGACATTGGCGATATCAGCTACTTCACTGTTTATATCGCTGCGATATGGCTCCCACAACGGCAAGGGCCAGACAGGATCATGGCAATGCATTGATATGTTACGAAATTCTTCAATGATTTTTTCGCGGTTTGCAAAGAATGCCGGGATGTCGAACCCTAGCCCTGCTCTTGCAGAACCTGTTAATGTCGCAAAATCGATAATCATATCCGGATTTTCCTCGCTGGCAAAAGTGATGCAGTCAGCAAGTACAAGCCTTCCTTCGGCATCACAATTGCCATTTTCTACCGTAATTCCTTTGCGGCTTTTAAACACATCCCCGAGACGAAAAGCCCGACCGGAAATAGCATTTTCAACGGCTGGTATGATTACCCGCAAACATACAGGCAGTTTAAGTGCCATGACAAGGTTAGCCAGAGCGAGGGCATGGGCCGCTCCGCCCATATCCTTTTTCATTTGTTCCATTGCCTGATGAGGCTTTATATCCAGTCCTCCGGTATCAAAACAGACGCCTTTGCCGATGATGGAGATTTTCGGATGATCCGGGTTCCCCCAGCGCATATCAATTACAACCGGACGCCTGCTGCTTGAGTCCCCAACGGCAAAAACCAGCGGGAAGGCTTGCTGTAGTTCAGGTTCTCGCGTGAGAGTGATATGTGCGCCCTGACTTTCGGCTAGTGCAGTCGCTGCTTGCGCCAGTTCTTCAGGTCCAAGATGGTTAGCGGGTGTATTTATCAGATTTCTGAGCAGGTAGATACTTTGAAGAAAAGCTTCGACTTTGGCTTTATTGGCTTTGGAGGGCCATATCAGGGCAGGGAAGGATTCAGGTTTTTCTGATTTATAGGCGTTGAATGAATAAGCTCCCAGATACCAGCCTATACAAGC
>CAZJRT010000115.1:0-6257 GCA_964548445.1 uncultured Pseudobdellovibrionaceae bacterium | reverse complement strand
CATGGAAGCTGGATGCATGTGGCAATGAACAGCGTAATGCTGGCCGCTTTTGGTTCTGGTGTAGAGAAAAGGATGGGCGGGCGGGATATGATGCTGTTCATGCTGGGATGCGGGCTGATTTCTGCCGCTACGCACTTTGCGCTTTCTCCCTTTTCAACCGTTCCCGTAGTAGGCGCCTCCGGGGCCATAAGTGGCTTGTTTGCCGCGGCCATACTTATACTTGCGCAAGGAGGGGCGCTACCTGTCGGGCGTTTTGGAATCTGGCCGCTGGTAATTATATGGGTGCTGGTATCGTTCCTGTTCGGCTCGATGGGGGGTCCACACGGAGAATCAGTTGCCTGGGCTGCCCATATCGGCGGCTTCCTTGGAGGCTTTGCATTACTCAAATTAATGGAAAGAGGTAAAACACGTTACTAATGAATAACGTACTAATCATTTCGGTTGTAGCCATTCTGATGATCGGGCTGATCTCAATGATCCACTACCGCGGGCTTGCAGTTATATCACGAATTCCGATTAACCAGTTCGCCAGGCCTAATTTGCCTTTGCTTATAGTGCCGTCCCTGGCTCTTTTGCATCTTACCGAGATAGTTTTATATGCGGCTCTGTACTACGTATTCGAACATTATTTGAAACTGGGCAGTCTGCAACTTATCGAGCAGGCAAATCTTTCGGATTATTTCTATCACTCAATCTCATGCTTTACGACGTTGGGACTGGCGGATTTTGATCCTGATGAGCTGTTCCGCATTCTGAGCGGCACGGAAGCATTGGCTGGCTTTATGATGATTACCTGGTCTGCGAGTTTTTTATATGCGGCTTTTGCCGGTTTCTGGAAGGCAGAATAACAATCTCAATCAACCTAACTGTAGCAAATCAGATGACCAGAAATACATCTGGTCTTGCAAACAGGCAATGCCTGCCTCCTGCGGGTAGCTCCAGACAATCGTATTAAAAGAACCATGCGGCTCGGCCACTGGCGACCAGCTATCGTAGACACGCCCGGTCAGCTTGCAGGTCCATACCTTATCCGGAGATGCGGATGATGCTTTCTCTCGCCAGTATTCCGCTTTCTTATCATCTTGAGTAGCTTTCTCTTCCAGCTCGGCCCGGAGACGATAAACCCTGGCGCATGGCTGCAAGGCAGCAGCTTCTTCGAGATAGGCTCTGGCTTCGCCCCATAGCCTGTCAGCGATAGCCGCTCTGGCTGCGGCTATTTGGCTTTCTGCACTGTCAGGCTTTAGATCTATCAGCTTCTCAGCCCAGCGTAGACGTCTGGCCGTGCTTTTATCTTTAGCCTTTGGTTCCGGCGCCAGCTTTGCCCAAACCTCCGCAAGTTCCGGATGAGGATTTTTCTTCCAGGTCTTCTCAATTACTTTGGCCGCTTGACGATTTTTGCCCTGTTCCTTCAGGAGACAAGCCAGACGCACAGCTGCCGGAACAAACGCCGGGTAACGCTTTTGGGCCTGCTTCAACTTTTTGACAGCATCATCCAGAGCACCTTCTTCCAGTTTTTGCTCAGCCCCGGCCACAAATAATGCAGCTCTGTCACTTTCCGCCTGTTCCCTGGTAAAAGCTCCTTTGCGCAGAGCGAGGGTCAAAGTCTTGCCAGCCTGCTCCCAGTTCTGGTTTCTTAGCTGGAGCTGATAGGCCATACGGAGCATCTCAGGCTGTTTTGGATGAGCCGCCAGAGCCTGCTGGGCAAAAGCGAGAGCCTTGTCCATGCGGCCATTTTCTACGGATAATTTGATCATGCCACGTACGCCAAGATAGGCCAGATCCCGATGCTCCATCAGCTCTTTAAGCGAGGCCTCACACGATTTACTATCACCGGCGAGACGAAATGCCTGAGCTTCAAGCAACAGCACCAGCCCGTCATCACCGCTTAACGATCCACGAGCCTTTGATGCCAGATGAACTGCTTCCTTGCCGTTACCGGCAGCCACAGCGGAAAACCCCTGCAACAATGCCCGGTAGCCTTTTTCATGAAGCCTTTGGCGCCGAAACTGCACCGCTTTTTCCGGTATCGCCATAATAGCGAGCGCCGTACGATAAAAAACCATTGCTGTGATGACAAAGGCCAGCGAGAGAAGTAGCAGATATCCAAGCTGGACGGTAAGCGTATAATCGCCCCAGTTAATCACAACTGATCCCGGTCGCTGCACAATCCATACGGATGCGACCACAAAAATGACTATTTGAATAAGAAAAATAAGAGCTTTGCCCATACTTTAACTGTAGAGCGGCAATGCTTGCAGTTCCAGTCCTAAAAGTTTTCAAATAACAGGATTTGGTAATCTGTTACCTTGGCAGCTTATCAGGTGTTTGCATTACGGACACTCCGGATTCAGGATCCGTGATTACATGTCCCGATGGAACAAAAGAACTGAAACCTTTCATTTTAGTGGTATATTTTGCACCGCCACCAGATTGCAAATGACTGCTCATGAAATTGCTGATGATTGTTTTTGCCTGCTTGGCCTCCAGTGCAGCCTGGGCCTTGTCCATGAAAGGCATGGCCGCCTGAGCAGCATCGCCCTGGAGAGACTTAAGCTCTGTGAGCGCACCAGCCAGATCACCGCTTGAAAGCTTGTTCTCAGCCCGCGCCACTGTCGCCTGCGTATCAGTTCCCGTCAGTAGCTCGCCGTCTTTTTCGACCTGAAAGATCTCGTTCAGGCGGGCTTTTGCCTTTTCCTGTATGGAAACGTCTTCACCCTTAAGAGACGCGACGACAATATCCCCAGCCAGACTACGAAATTCCTTGGAAAGCCCATCTGAAGTCAAGACGCCTTCCTCGGCATGTGGAGCAAGTTTCTCCAGAGCTGCCCTGAGCTCGGGATTATCATCTCCAACCATATTAATAAGAAGCTGTAAATCCTCTTCAAAAGGCTTGCCGCCCCGGTTTAGAGAATCCCGAAGCTGGGATAATCCCACCAGCATGGCCGCCGCTTTCAGATCCTCATTGGAAACGCCTTCGAAGGTCGTATCCAGCGCCTCGCTTTCTTCACGGGCGATGACAAGAGCTTCATCAAACTGATCCATGCGGCCTTCCATGCCCTCAACAAGAGCTCCCAGCTGACTTATCGACTTATCAAGTGTCGCCTGTCCGGAAATTGTTTGCTTAAGTTCATCCACTCTGGCGAGCAATTCAGCAAATTGGGGTGTCCCGGCTAAAGACTGCATCTGCTGTTCCAGACGCTTAACTCGTTGTGGAAGACTTTCTCCATCTGGATTCATGATGGTTCTAGATGCTTCATCAGCCGTATCAACCAACGTTCCAACCATCTGCTGCAGGTTCCGGGCTTGCTGCTGGAGCTCTTCAAAATTGAAGTCCTCTGGCAGCACACGGCTTAAAAGACTTTGTTTTTCAGTTAACGAGCCAAGTTGGCCGTCTATTCTTACGACATCTTTTTCGAGAGCATTTATACGACGTCCATGAGAATCCACTTTTTGTGCAGTAGGCCACATGATAAAGGCACCGCCAGCTATTGCCACGGCAACCAGCACTGAGGCCACCCAGGCACTTTGTCTTACTGCTTTTTTCTCAACACCGCGCATACGTGCCAGTATTTCCTCATTTCTTGAAGGTTCGGATCTTTTTACCTCTTTACGTCCTGGCGTAAACTCTGGCTCGGAGATTTCTGAATTTTCCCGCGCGGATAATGTGACAGGCTCTTCGCTCTTTTCTTTTGGCTCGGAAGCAATAGAAAGTTCTTCTTTAGTTTCAGGATCAGTTGTTTCTGGCTTGCCATTTTCATTAGCAGCAAAATCAGGCATGTCAGATAAATCTATGCCATTTTCCGTAGCTGCCTCCAGAATCTCTTCCTTACGATTTCCAGGGATCACATTGCGTTTTTTCCATCCCTGAACGGTGGTGACCGGCACGCGCATCTTGTTTGCCATAGGCCGAATACCGCCAAAGCGCTTTATAATTTCTTCTGCATTATCCAGGGAAACCTGATTGTTATAATCGGACATAATCCCTCACTTCGATCCTTAATTCTGATTAATCCTTACCTCCCGGATCATTCAGTAATTCAAGCAAACTTTCTCGATCCGGCCTTGATGCCACATATGTCATAGCCCAAGGTAAAACATCAATGGACTTTAGCACGCGTACGCTAAGACACAAGGCGTTTATTGCCCTTAATCTCTCACCCAGTCCTAAATCATCTACCAAAGCGGCAAAATTACTACCGGCACGCGCAGAGAGAAATAACGTATGAGAAATAGAATCATTACAAATTGCCGCCATTGTTTCCTCTGGAAACTCCGTCACAGGTACAGCTTCATACACAACAAAATTATCCGCCTTAAAGCCGGCATTTGTCAAAGTTTCAGCCACCGGGCACGCTACGTCATTTCCCCTGATATGCAATAAAGTGCCAGCCTCTGTACGTGTTTCAAAATAGCGTACAATACCGCGTGAGCCTCCTTCGACCTGAACCACATCTTCAAACCCTGCCTTAACAGCAGCTTCTTTTGTTTGCGGCCCTCCAACATAAACGGGCAACCCTTTTGGCAAATTCTGATGATTTCTAGAAATAATTCTTACCGCATTGGCGCTGGTGAAAATTAAACCGGCATATTTGCCCGGATCAGGCGTACAGGTATTCAACGGCTTTATTTCCAACATAGGGGCGCAGAAAACTTCAAAACCCATAGCCTCTATATCCGGCATCAGGCCGGCAGAAGTTTCACTGGTTGAAGTAAGAAGTACGCCAGTCATTAATCCAGAATTCCTTCCGGCAAAACTTCTTTTATCTGATTTGCGATCCTGGAACCAAAAGCCTCGGCGTCTTCTTCATCTCCGACCTGATGTCTTCCTTCAGCCGGGAAAAACTCCTTCCCATCAGGCGATGCTACAGCAACGCGAAGATACATTTCCCCATCTTTGTACTCTGCGTATGCCCCAATCGGGGTATGGCAGGAGCCATCAAGCTCTTGAAGAGCAGCCCTTTCAGCCCGTACGCGCAAGCCCGTCACCTTGCAATGAACTTGCTCAAGCAACTCATATAAATCTTTTCTGTTCGCAAGGATTTCCATACCAATTGCACCTTGACCGGCAGCTGGCAACATTTCTTCCGGAGCCATAATACGGGTTATTGCATCTGCCATCCCCAGCCTTTGCAAACCAGCCACAGCCAAAAAAGTCGCATCCACCTGGCCTGAGCGCAGTTTCCCAAGTCTGGTATTCACATTACCTCGAAAGGGCACGATTTGAAGATCCGGTCTTTTTGCGAGCACAAAAGCCTGCCGCCGCATACTTGCCGTACCTACCGTGGCCCCCTCATGCAGTTCCTGTAACATTTCAGCTTTAGGAGAGATAAAGGCATCTCTGGCATCTTCGCGCCCCAGCGTATGATGGATCACTACGCCATCAGGCAGAAACGAAGGCACATCTTTCATTGAATGAACTGCTATATCTATAGCATCATCGAGAAGGGCCTGCTCAATCTCTCTTACGAACATGCCTTTTCCACCTTCGGCCTCACATAACCGACCTTCTGATTCCGAACGAGGATCCCAGTCGCCAGACGTACGAATTGGAACAATTTCTATCTCAAAATCCTGATCCATCTCCATCAATCTTTCGGCCACGGATCTGGTCTGGATCATTGCCAGCAAGCTGTCTCTTGTTCCTAATCTTATTTTAATTCCCATGATTCAGACTTCGATATTTGGATGAAAGATAAAAAAGGATTATACAATTCCCATGAACATACTGGGAATAGAAACATCATGTGATGAAACGGCGGCTGCTATAGTAACCGACGATAAAGTTATACGGTCTAATCTGGTCTTAAGCCAGCTTGAAGAACACAAAGCCTTTGGTGGTGTAGTTCCGGAGATTGCGGCCCGGGCTCATCTGGATCACATAGATCACATAATAGCTGCCGCGATGGAAGATGCCGGACTAGCTTTTGAGGAGCTTGATGGTGTCGCTGCCACCAGCGGCCCTGGTCTGATTGGCGGGGTTATGGTCGGGATGATGGCGGGCAAGGCAATAGCCTGTGCTCATGATCTGCCATTTATTGCAGTCAATCACCTGGAGGCCCATACTTTAACTCCAAGACTGGCTGAAGAAATTGATTTTCCTTACATGGTTCTTCTGGTTTCGGGCGGACATACCCAGATATTGATAGCAGAAGATGTGGGCAAATACCGCAGGCTTGGCACTACCCTTGATGATGCCGCCGGAGAATGCTTTGACAAATCAGCAAAGATTATGGGGCTTCCCTATCCCGGCGGACCGA
>CAZJRT010000114.1:5930-6342 GCA_964548445.1 uncultured Pseudobdellovibrionaceae bacterium | reverse complement strand
ATTATCTTCCCGACAAGAGTAGATGACTGGCTTGAGCTGCGTTGCGGTAACTTCCCGATGTTCCTGGGCCCGGTTGGACAAAAACAGGACCATATCGCCCTGAGGGTCGAGAAGTACATCGAGCCTGTGGAGGAAACCGATTAATGGCTGATGTGTTTGCCGCGCTGCTTGATATTGCCGTCCTGATACTTCTCGGGACGATGATTTTTTATTCGGTGAGACTTTATTCAGGATTAAAAGCCTTTCGTGAAAGCCGTAGTGATTTATCCGGACTTCTTGAAAAACTCTCGCAAAGTGTAACACAGGCGGAGCAGGCTATTGCCGGATTACGATTTGCCGCAAAGGAATCTGGTGAGGAGCTTCAGGACGTTGTCAATCAGGCAAGATCGTTGTCAGAAGAGCTGCAGTTTAT
>CAZJRT010000114.1:0-5920 GCA_964548445.1 uncultured Pseudobdellovibrionaceae bacterium | reverse complement strand
GGCTGAGAGAAGCCGTAATAAGCAGGCTGGTGAAACCATTACGGAGCCTCAGGAGGAGGATGCGTATTATTCTGATCCGGAACTGGAAAAGATTTTCCGCAAGCCTGAACCGACCCCGGCAAAAAAATCAGCAGATATTCCAGGCAGTCCTTTTTCTATCCGGGACAGGGACTTTGACCGGGGGGAGCCTCCCACAGGAATTCCCCCCGAAGAGTTTCTGGGAAGCGATGATCACGAACAGAGCGGTGACTTGCAAACCCGCGCAGAGCGCGACCTTTATGCGGCTTTAATGGAAAAGCGCAAAAACAGATCAGGTAAATGAGCAGAGTTAGAATATTACCACTTTTGATAATTGTTGCCGGTCTTTCCTTCGCGATCAGGCTCGGGGAAGTGGTGATCGGTTTTTCGGAAGCTGGAGGCAGTGCGCTGGCCCAACATGAGGTGGATGCAGAACCGCCCCATCTTGAGGTTGCTGCCGCTACAGAAGCCACAGAAGAGGGCGCGTTACAAGAGCCTGCACAACAAAATGCTTCTGACCAAAATCAGCATTCGCCCAAATCTCAAGAATCAGACTGGCATGATGCCGGTGAGGCTGATTACATGGAAATGGGAATTGATATGAAACTCTTTGAAGATCTGGCCGATCGTCGCAAGACAATCGAAAAGAGAGAAAAGCAGTTAATGGCAAGAGAGGCGTTACTTAAGGCAGCTGAACAGGAGCTGGATCAGAAATACAGAGAGCTGCAAATACTTCGCGGCGAGCTGGAGGCTTTGCTGCAAAAACAATCTGATGAAGAAGAAGCCCGGATACAAAGTCTCGTGAAAATTTACGAAGGTATGAAATCCGGTGATGCCGCAAGAATCTTCAATTCCCTTGATATTGACGTTTTGGTCGAAGTCATGTCGCGTATGAGTGAAAGAAAGCTGGCCCCTATTCTGGCTGACATGAATCCTGACCGTGCCCAGGCAATCACTATTTTACTTGCCCAGCAGAAACAGCTCCCCGAATTATCACATTAGTTAATTTACCTACTGGAATGGTAAAGCCGTATATGTCATTCTATCGGGATTGTTAGGACGTGATTAACCTTTGTCCTTAATAATAGGTTTCCGGTTACTTCATATGCACGCGGGAGATAAAGGTGGCAGCTGATAAAAATATCAATGTTCTTATCGTCGATGATTACCAGACGATGTTGCGGATAATCAAGAATCTGCTCAAACAGGTAGGGTTTGATAACGTGGATGAAGCAACCGATGGCTCAATGGCATTTAATATGTTGCAGAACAAGAACTATGGTCTGGTTATTTCCGATTGGAATATGGAGCCGATGACCGGCCTTGAGCTATTGCAAAAGGTCAGGGCGTCCAATGAGAATTATGCCAAAGTACCTTTCATAATGGTAACTGCAGAATCCAAAACAGAAAATGTTATTGCCGCCAAACAGGCCGGTGTTAATAATTACATCGTTAAGCCTTTCAATGCAGAAACCCTCAAAACCAAAATTGAGAGCGTTCTCGGCCCATTAGGCTGACTCTATTAACTACTGAATACAAAGGTATGAAGATGGATAGCACCGGTAAGCAATACAGGCGTGATCAGGTTGTAAATATTATCAATTCGGTAATCCGGAAAGTAGAAGATGCAAAGGTAATTGTTTCCAGAGACTCCCTTTATAGCGAACTTCAAAGTCTTCACCAGTTGATAGAAGAGCTTCGTAATGAACTGTCAACCAATCCGGATGAAATACGTGCGCATCATATACCGAGCGCAACGGATGAACTGGATGCTATTGTTCAGGCTACTGCTGAAGCTACGGGTAGTATCATGGATGTGTGCGAGGCTATAGATGAGATCGCCGCGAACACAGATGAGGAAACCAGAGACAGGATTACAGAACAGATAACAAAAATATATGAAGCCTGTTCTTTTCAGGACATAACCGGGCAGCGCATTACCAAAGTTGTTAATGCCCTGAAACAGATTGATGAAAAAGTTGAAAGAATCCTTGAGGCCTTTGGTTCCGCGGATGGTGTGGCAGAGCAGTGGCAGCCGCCTGAGGAAGAATTGATGAGTGGTCCACAGCTTCCTGACAAGGCTGTATCCCAGGACGATATCGACAAATTACTTGCCGAATTTGATTGAACGTTCGGCTTTGACAGGCTGTATTTCGTAACAGCTCTTTACATTGATGAGAAAAAATCGCAAGCAACCTTTTTCTGAAGAAAGTGCTTCCATGGCAAGCCAGCTGATGGGCTTGTCGCTGTTCATTATGTTGTTGGCATTTTTTATTGTCCTTAATGCAATTTCTACATTCAGTGAACAAAAAGCCAGAACAGCGGTAGCAAGTCTGGGGGACGTTTTTGGCCATGAGCAGGAGTTAACAGGACTGACTAACAAGGGCGGCGGTATGGGAGAAGGAGATTCTCTGGATCATCTCGAAGCTCTGTTTAATGCTCATCTTACTGGTCTGGAAATTGAACAGGATAAAACATGGGGGACCATGCATATCAGACTCCCTCTGGATCACTTCCTTAGCGCTGTTAATTCTCTTGGAGCAAGTGAGCTGAAGGAGCAGGGGGCCGCTCTCAAAGACAAGCCGCTTTTGCCTACACTTGTATCTTTAATGGAATCGGGAGAAGGTAAATTAGCTTATCGCATGGATATTGTGGTCAGTACTTCAGCCGATCCGGGAAGCATATATAACGACGACCCGGCGAAGCTGAGAGAAACCTCCGGGCAGCTCTCCTCCATAGCAACAAAACTTGAAAGCAGCGGGTTGCCCCCATCTCAAATGAGTATTGGCTTGCAGGAAGGTCCCGATAATACAGTGGATTTATATTTCCGGCCTTATAAAACCCTGATGACATCCCAAAAATCATGACGGTAACTGAAGATCAGAACACTGGTTTTGAAGGGGAGGTCAAGAAAGGCCAGCCTTCCAGCTATCAGCGAAAAAGTCGTGAGGGCGCGCAGTACAGGTCAAATATCTGGGTCGTGTCATTTACTGACATTATGGCTCTGATGCTGACTTTCTTTGTTCTTCTTTACTCGATGAGTGCTCCGGAGACCGAGAGCTGGGAAGAAATGACGACGGGTATCAGCAAGAAGTTCAGCCGCCAGATAGGGGCAGACAATAATCGTGGCCCCCAGGATACGGTCGATATCTCACGGATTAACTACAATCGCGCTCTGGACCTCAATTATCTGCAGGCCCTGATTGGCCGCCATATGGAACAGGAAGAATCGCTGAAAAGTGTGGATCTGCGCCCGATCAGCGGGGGGTTGGTGGTTTCATTTCCACAGCATCTTGTTTTTGAAGGTGAAGGGGCAGAGATGTCCGAAACCGGAGCAGATGCGGTGTATGCCCTGGCGCTTACGCTTTCCAAGATACGCAACCGGATCGAAATAATTGGACATACGGATCCGTATATTCAGCCAGGAAAAGAAACAGAATATGATTCGAGATGGGATCTCTCTTTGGTCAGAGCAGCCACTGTGGCCGCAGCCCTGCGCAAAGTAGGCTATGAGCGTCCGATGACTGTAAGAGGGCTTGCCAGTGCGGTTTATAACAGTATGTCGGAAGATGTGCCGGAAGAAGAGAAGCTGGATGCGGCCCGAAGAGTGGATATTCTGATCAGGGGGGATGATGGCAGCCTGAGATCTCATAACGGGCTAACCTTCGAGTAATAAAACCCGATGTGGAAACGAGGCGGCATGCAGGTCGTATAGACTTGCCGGAACCGAGCGGATGTGGCAGGCTCTGATGAAATGTCCAGGATAGCCTTTTTCTTTCTAGTAGTAGCCGTAGCGATCAGCAGTTCGGCTTACGCTCAGCAAATGGTCCGTGTACGCGCAGGCGAGCACGACGAGTATTCTCGTATTGTGTTCGACTGGCAGGAACCTGTCGGGTATTCGGTGAATCAGACCGCTTCGGATATTATATTGCTGACATTTAATCGCCGTGCCGCGCTCGATTTTTCAGATGCAGCGGCAGTCAGACTGAACAGTATCCGAAGTGTACAGCAACTCTCTTTTTCAGGTCAGAATACTAACGCCCGGATTCAGATAACTCCTGGTAGTCGCTTCAGACATCAGACTATCGGATCCAAGGTAGTACTCGATGTTTTCCATACGCAGAAACAGAAGGCTGAAACAAACAAGCCCCCCGTTCCTGCAGTGCATCCCGAACCAAAGCCTGTGGCGAAGATAGATAAAAAACCAGATGATAAAGCGGCAGGTAAGGACACAAAGACCGAATCAAAGCCTTCAGAAGAACAAGCGCTTAAGACACCTCCGGAAGCTACTGACAAGCCTGTGACTAAGGATACTGTTACTCCAGAAGCCAAAGCCCCGGGAGATTCTAAAGCCCCAGGCGTTTCTAAAGATAGTATTTCAAAAAAAGCCGCGCCTGAGCTGGTAAAGAATGAAACGCCCAGGGAAGTGGCTGAAGTTAATCCTCCCAGTGAAACTGCGCTTAAAAGAAAACAGCAGAGCGTACAGAATGACGATGATTCCGGCAATTTTGTACTTTACGAGCCTCACGTAATCACAGTTTCGGTGACGGAGGCTATCGGTATGGTGTCCTTTGAAAAAGATGGCTATCTCTGGATTGTGCTGGACAGACCGAATGTAAGTATAATGCCACAGATTAGCGGCGGGCAAAAAGACCGGTTCGAGCCAATAAAAAGAATTGATATAGAAGATGGAACGGCTTTCAAGGTCCAGCTCCCTATTGGCGCTAATGTTTATGCCGAAGGTGGCGGGCTTATCTGGAGACTGGTTATCACGCCGCATAAGAAAAAACTGGATCCGGTTGAAGAACAAAGGCGTTTTAAGGCGGGAGACAGCTTCAGAAATGCTTCGCTTTTCTGGTTGATGCCAGATGCCACTAAAGTAATGCGTGTGGAGGATCCTGTCTCTGGACAGGAGATAGTTGCTGCGCCTGTGGAAGTCGCAGATCAGTTTGCAGGAGAGGGCAAGAGTTTTATAGATCTGGATGTGTTGACATCAATTGCGGGACTGGCAATTGTGCCAAAGAACAGCGAAGTACAAGTAAAGATCGAACGTCCGGGTGTATTGGCATCCCATCCTCAGGGGCTAACGTTGATGAATGAGTCAGATATCATTGCCAGAAAAGCCCGCAGACAAAAATCGGAACGGGATAATTTTAGCGGGAACAAGAAGGACAGCAGGCAGACTGGCATTTATAATTTTGAACGCTGGCAAATGGGCGGGAACAAGGTTCTAGCGGATAACCTTCAGGTATTAATGTCGGGGCTTTCAATCAGGGATGAAACCGGTCTTGTCGAGGATCTTATTACCATAGCCAAACTCGACATGGCGAATGGCTGGGGGTTTGAGGCTTTGGGTTTTCTGGATCTTGCATCGCGGTATCTGCCCCTGCTTCTTGAAAGTCCTGAATTCCTGGCTTTGCGCGGGGCAGCGAACGCTCTCTCCCGCAAGTTTGAGCTGGCCTTTGAAGATCTTTCTATTAAAGCTCTTAACGAAAATGAAGAAATAGATTTATGGCGTTCTTACGTGCTGGCCGGCCTTGAGGATTGGCAGCAGGCCGGTGAGTATCTTCCTTCAGAATATTCCTTGCTGATGTCTTACCCTCCAGTAATACGTATACCGGTCAGTCTGGGGCTGGCTGAAGTCGCCTTGCGCGCCGGAGATGTGGTGACTGGTGAACAACTGCTTTCAATTGCAGAAAAAGTTTCTGAAGAGATGAATGCGCACCAAATAAATACATGGAAATATTTGTCAGGTGAAGCTCGCAGGCAAAGGGGTCAGCACGAAGAAGCGCTGGCTTTGTGGGAGCCTTTGGCCGAAGGGTTTGATGAGTTATACCGGGCAAAAGCCGGACTGGCCCTGACGGAGATGCTTTTGGCGGATTCGAAGGTTACTTCTGAAGAG
>CAZJRT010000113.1:0-6459 GCA_964548445.1 uncultured Pseudobdellovibrionaceae bacterium | reverse complement strand
CGGCGGACGACCGATAGTTAAATAAAGGTCACTCGCGCCATGCTCATTCATGGCGTTCAAATATTTCAGGATAGCTGGCTGTCGTGATGTTTCCATCCTAGAAAGAATACCCTTCTGAGTCCTTGTCTTCGGCCCCCACTGATTCGCCTATTTTTCCGCCACCTAATGCTGCCGAGGCATAACCTTCCTCGTGATCTTCCCCTTCATCGGTTGTTTTGATGAGGGCACGACGGGCTTCAGATTTATCAATAATTCCTGCTTCCAGAAGATTGTTCACGGCTTCTTCCATAGTCACCATTCCAAAACGTTTTCCGGTCTGCATCATGGAGTAAATCTGGGCTATCTGGTTCTCCCGGATCAGGTTTCGTACTGCATTGGTACCAAGCAGCACTTCATATGCGCCTACCCGTCCCCCGCTCACACGCTTGAGAAGCGTCTGATGAATAACACCCTGCACAGAGTTTGCAAGCATCGCCCTAACCATTTCCTTATCGCCAGTCGGAAAAACGTCGATAATACGGTCGATAGTTTTGGCGGCTGAACTTGCGTGCAATGTAGCAAAGACAAGGTGGCCTGTTTCAGCGGCTGTAAGTGCCAGCGAGATGGTTTCATAGTCCCGCATTTCCCCGACCAGAATTACATCGGGATCTTCCCGCAATGAGCTTTTCAAAGCATTGGCAAAAGATCGGGTGTCGTGTCCTATTTCACGGTGATTAACCAGACATTTCTTCGAGGTATGGAAATATTCAACAGGATCTTCAATGGTGACGATATGCTTGCTGGCGGTTTCATTGATATGGTTGATCATGGAAGCGAGTGTCGTTGACTTACCACTACCGGTTGGTCCCACAACGATAACTATTCCCTTTTCCAATTCTGCCAGCCGTCTCATAACCCCTGGCAGTTCCAGCTCGTCCATCGTAGGTACGGCAGACGGAATTGTCCGAAAAACACCAGCTGTGCCATTACGAGTGGTAAAGGCATTAACCCGGAAGCGGGCCTTTTCACCAAAAGCTATAGCAAAGTCAAGTTCGAGATCTTTTTCAAAAGCAGCTCTTTGGTCTTCTGCCATAACTGAATAAAGCATTGTGCGAATATCATCACTGGTAAGTGGATCAGCCTTGATTCGCTTCAAGGTTCCATGAACACGAATAACAGGAGGGTTAGTCGGACTTAAATGCAGATCCGAGGCTTCGTTTTGCATTGTAAAAGCAAGGAGTTGGGTAAGATCCAATTCGCCCTCCATTTTGGCCGAGTCGATGCAAACGTAAATCGACTCAAATTATAGAAAAATCAGCACAGGTCACAGCATGATTCATTACCCGCAAACGGTCAATACCAAGGCATTGATTTGGGGCAAATATCATGTGAACACTAGTAGCGAGTAGTAAGCAACGATCAAAGCCGGACCGAATGGAAACAAACTATCAGATTTCATCAGGCGCCACGCCAGTGCAATCAATATTCCCAGAGTACCGGCCAATATCATAAACACTGGCAACATCTGAAGCCCGAGCCCTAACCCCGCCACAGCGAAAAATTTCACATCCCCGAACCCTAAAGCACTTCTGCCGACAAGTCTGCTGGTTATTTCTCCCAGCCCCCAGGCAACCAGGCCATAGACCAGTGCCGCCATACCATGAGTTAGAAAAAGGGTAGTATCACCGCTCTGTACGACTTGCCAGGACAACAGTACTCCCGTCAAAACTGCGCTAATGGCAACAAGCTGATCCGGCAAGATCATCTTCTCAAAATCAATTATTGCCAGCGCAACCAGAAAAGGCACCAAAGAAGCAAGGATAAAAGCTTCTACAGACATTCCTTTAGCAAGAAACACAGCAATCACAACTGCCATTACGACGAGCTCGATTACCGGATATTTTATACTTATGCATTTACCGCAGTGCCGACACTGACCTCGATTGAATAACCAGGAAAAAACCGGGATCAAGTCGGCCAAACCCAGAGCCTGCGAGCACTTGGGACAAAGTGAACGCTTATAGCGTCCGGTGACCATAAACCAGGGAAGGTTTTCAGGCACTCTGTGAGCCAGAGCTGTAGTAAAGCTACCAAGTATTAATCCCAGCAAGACAAATACCAGGCATCCGATAAAATCGAATTGGAGGAACATTTACTTACGAAGCACGGAAAGCCGGTCATAAACCACTTCACGGGCAAGCAAGCCACTTTCGCCCTGCACCGCATCAACTTCCAGTGCCTGTTTGTATAATTCAACCGCTTTAGCTTTTTTACCGGCACGATCAGCTACAACTGCCATGTTATAGAGGTGCTTCGGGTTTTCCGGAGCCAGGCTTGCAGCCATACCCAGATATCTCATTGCCTCATCAAAATTGCCAAGATCCGCATGTGCCAAACCGATTTGGGCAGCAAGCCATGGATTGGATGGTTCCTGATCTCTTAAATCCAGCAAACCACGCAAAGCTTCAGCCGGAGCACGTTCCCGCATTAAACCAAGCATATTAGCTTTTGCATCAATATTATCCGGATGAACATCAAGGAAACGCTGATAAGCTCTTATTGCCGCATCGATCTGGCCATTTTTCTGGTAGGCAACAGCGAGACCCATCAATATACGAGGGTCTCTGGAATTCTTTTTCTTCAAATTCTCATAAAGCTCTACAGCAGAGGCATAACGCTCCAGCTTAAGTGCCCGACTGGCAGCCACAATCTGGGATTCGGAAGAACTGGAACCATGAGTTTTTTCAACAACAATGAACTTTGAAGCAGGTTCCTTTCGCGGGTCAGGCTTACGCGGTCCTGCTTCCCTGGACATTTTGGTTACCGGAACAGTATTGGAATCATAATATAAATCAGGTCCTTTCGGATCCGGCGATTCAGTAACTCCTTTTGAACTGAATTCCGCTTCATCGCCTTCGGGGAGAGCTATTTTTTTATTAGCCTTGCCAGTAATAGGTGCAGGCATCGGCACATCTCCCTCAACAGTCTGAACTTTGTCAGCAGTGTCAGCATCAGTCTGTTCCAATAATGGAAGATTTTCATCTTCACCTGTTGGCTGGGCAATTGCCCCGGTCGAGGTGACGAGGATTGCGCAAAATCCTAAAAGAACTAAACCAGCGCCAGCTTTGGCAATCATAATAAACAACCTTTTCAAGAGACCCGTTAGAAAGCGCAAATATGCGCTAATAGAATTTTAATTCTTAAAATACCAAAAGAACACCCAAAAGTGAACTTCATGCAGCCTTCTTTTCAATCATTTTAAGAAATGCCCGCTCAAGACTACTTTCACCGACCAGCCGAAGCATCTCCTGCGGCGTACCATGATAGAGAATAGCTCCCTCATGCAAAACCGCTACGGCATCACATATTTCATTCATATCGGCAAGGATATGAGAGCTTAAGAAGATTGTTCTTCCCGCCTTACGAACCTCACCCAAAGCATCTTTCACCAAAACTCTGGCTTTAGGATCTAAACCTGACATCGGCTCATCAAGAATAAGTATGGGGCAATTCGTAAGGATTGTCGCCATTAGTCCCAGCTTCTGCCTCATTCCTTTGGAATAAGTATTGATCCTGTTTCCAAGAACTACCGGATCCAGAGCCAGGCTGGCAGCAAGCCGGTTGATTTCGTTTTTGTCATAGCTTTGTTTGTAAATTTCAATACTAAAACGAACGAACTCATAACCACTCAGGAAAGCCGGGGGATTAAAACGTTCTGGCAAATAGGCGGTCAACGCCTTAATTTCCAAAGTCGATACAGATCGACCTTCTATTAAAATTTCACCTGAAAACTGGTCCCTTAACCCGAGCACAGTTTTAATGAGTGTAGTTTTGCCAGCTCCGTTCAGACCAATAAGTCCAAACGTCTGTCCCCTTCGAATATTCAGATTGATGTTACTAATTACCGGTAACTTTTCATATCCGGCGCTTACATTCTCTATTGCCAGTGCCGATTCTACCGAAGACATACTCAATTAGCCCGGAAGGAAAATTCTGGTATCGAGATTAAATCTCTGATGTGGCCTGAGCCGTACCGGAAAGATGATATTGGTATAGGAATCATACCACTTGATATCGACATATTCTCCCGTAACGCTCAGATCGTGAATCTGATCCGGTAACGCTTTGGGCGTTATTCTTTGGCCGTTGAGCCAAATAGTCCAGTCATCTTCACCTCTATAAGAGATACCTCCCAAAGCCAGCTCCCTGACTCCGGGTTGCCTTACTTCATCGTCTCCTCCTCCACCGGTATCGGGGTTCATGTGAATATATCCGCGATATTCTTTAATCAGCGCCTGCGTCCATGGCGTAAAGAAAAGAGAGGGAATTGTGCGTGGATCAGGCAAGTCCCATTCATAAAAAGAAAGATTGCCGCGATCAACACGCGGGTCGCTTTCTGCAGCAGGAGCCACTGTCGCTTCTGCTATGTCATTAATTTTTTTATTTTCCTGAACATCCAGGTCCTGGCCGTCTATTGCAGGAACTGCAGGTATATCAGGAAATTGCTGTTCCTGCGCATATGTTGTGCCGATATAAAAAAGTATTAACAAAACGGCCAGCAACGAAACCCCTGGAGGCCTTTGTATAGTAATTTCCCTGATTTTAAATGCGTATCTCATTATTATAATCCCCGGGTAGCATATTCGCCGGTAAGTTCTACTTGTTCCTCTGGCAGGATTGTTCTCCAGGTAAAGTCCAGAACACCTCTTACCAGAACAACCGGAGTACCTGATCCGATTTGTCTGAGCGTTTCTTCGGTAACATCCTGTCCTTTTTTCAATTCAAGCTGGTCAAAACTTACGTGGCCAGGAAAACTCGTTTTCAACAAATAGATGAAACGATAAATGTCCACATCATCCAGAGCCTCTATTTCCACGTGGAATGGACTGCTGAGAATAATGTGCCCCGCTTTTTTAATTTCTTCATTCGTTTCCAGAATGGCTGGTTTGATCGTATAACGCACAGCAAGAACCCGTGACAGTTCACGAATTTCTTCAATTCGTTCCCGCGCCACTATCCGATCCTGTTCACTAAGAAATCCAAGTTCTTTCAGTTCTTCAAAAGTATCTTTTTGTTCCAGCAGCTTTTCACGTTCCAGCTGCAGGTTAGCAATATCGGTTTCCCGCAATGAAATCTGGCTTTTGACTGATCTCAGGTCCCGGGTAAGATTATCTTTCTCGGGCAACAAGTAGTAGTAAAGTCCAGTCGCCAAAGCTGCATTGACGAGAACCATAACCGCTAACACCAGCAGGCGCCGACCTCCTATAACATTTATCATTTCACTTGCCTCATAATAACCATTTCGGGCAGATAATCATCTTCCTTGCTGATGCTTCCAACTACGCCTTCTTCGCCAGAAACTTCAACATTGTAGTTATTATCATATGGTTTCTTCTGAATAATGACGTCAGCATCACTCATCTTCTGCTGAATACGCTCACGTAAATTTTTGAAAATTGCATTGGCTCTGGTTGGTCCTATAGCCGATGACATTTTCATTGAAAACATAGCCCTCAGGAAAATCTTCTCTGCTGCAGTCTGTTGCTGATAAGAATCAACCGGGCGCTCTTTTTCTACGACGCGGTTCACTTTTACTCCCTCCAGAGTCATTTCTGATCCAAGCGCCTGCCCAAGCTTCTTGAATAAGTCCAGTGGCTTCATATCAGTTTGTTGTAGATTTTCATATGCCTGCAGAGTGCCCTGTACCAGTTCTACATCAAAGCCCATTGCCTTTTTACGTTCCACTTCTTCACGATACTGTGCCTCGACCTGTGTCAAACGGAATTTGGAACTATCCAGCTGGTCATTAAGTGAGAGCAAGTCCTGCGAAACCATAGAGGCCTGCCAAAGCAAATAAACCATGCCGGCAAGCAAAAGCAGCATAACAAACATCGCGACCTGTCGCGGTTTGTATATGTTGGCAACTTCGCGTGCCTGCATGGGAAGAATGAAATTACGTTTCTTGCCAGCCCATGCGGCATGCAGCGTATCGGCATAGCGATCTTCTTCCTGCCTGCCGATCTTGGCACCCAGAAGCCGCGCGGCCTCCGTCACAGTCATAGTGGTCAGATGACAAGGAGTATCAATTTTTTCGCTAAGCAGGTCTCCAGCTTCCGGATTGGCTATAACAATAACTTCCAATCCATCTTCTGCTGAATAACCGAACCGGCTTAGATAGCTCATGGTAGCATTGAACTCCTGAGCAATTTCATCGGTCCACAGCTTTGTATCGATATCAGTATCGACAACAGGCGTCATACGGGTAAGGGCAAGCTCTCCGTTTTTCACAACGATTTGACGCAATCCGCCATTCTGGTGCTGTCCCATAAAGACAACCCATTTTGCCTTTGTTCCTGCCTTGCGAGAGAGTTTGTCAGCCAGCAACCTGACCATGTCGGAAGATTCTACTGGCAGGAGGCAAAATCCAGCGATTGATGCCATTGAACGGCGTACGGCTTCTATAACTTTGCTGAAATTTTC
>CAZJRT010000112.1:0-6462 GCA_964548445.1 uncultured Pseudobdellovibrionaceae bacterium | reverse complement strand
GGGTTCTCGATATGGCGGATGGGGCTATTTTGCTGGTGGATGCAGCCGAAGGTCCATTGCCGCAGACCAAGTTTGTGCTCGGCAAAGCTTTAAAGCTGGGACTTAAACCAATTGTGCTTATCAACAAAATCGATCGTCCTGATGCCCGGCCTGATGAAGTCCTCAATGAAGTATTCGATCTTTTTGCCTCTCTGGACGCCAGTGAAGAGCAGCTTGATTTTCCGACATTATATGCTTCTGGCAGAGATGGCTGGTGCGCTGAAGGTTTGACTGCACCAAGGGAAAATCTGCACCCGCTGCTGGAGCTTGTGCTGCGTCATGTGCCCTCGCCTAAGGCCGATGAGAAAGGCCCTTTCAAGATGCTGGCAACATTGCTGGAGGCAGATCCATATCTGGGACGTGTTCTGACTGGAAAGGTTTATAGCGGCAAGGCCAAAGTAAATATGGCGGTTAAGTCTCTGGAACTGGAAGGCAAGTCAGTAGAAAATTTCCGCCTGACCAAGCTTCTGACATTCCAGGGCGTGGATCGCATTCCTGCGAGTGAAGTTGTGGCCGGAGATATTATCTGCATTGCCGGTATGAAGGGGACCAGTGTTGCTGATACTGTTTGCTCTCCAGAAGTTATGGAGCCGCTGCCAGCACATCCTGTTGATCCGCCGACCATGGCGGTGACTATTACCGTGAATGACTCGCCACTGGCGGGTCTGGATGGCAAGAAACTTACTTCTACAATGATTGGTGAACGGCTGCGAGCCGAAGCGGAAACCAATGTGGCTATCCGTCTTAAGGAAAGCGCCAACCGGGATGCATTTGAACTTGCCGGTCGTGGAGAGCTGCAGCTTGGAGTTCTGATTGAGACTATGCGCCGCGAAGGTTTTGAGCTTTCTGTTTCGCGGCCAAGAGTTATTTTTCGCGAGGAAAACGGTCAGAAGCTGGAGCCCTTTGAAGAAGTCATTATAGATGTGGATGATGAATATACAGGCTCCGTAATCGACAAGCTAACACGGCGCAAGGCCGAGATGACTGATATGAGGCCATCCGGTGCCGGAAAAACCCGTATTACCTTCATCGCACCTTCCAGGGGGTTGATTGGTTATCAGGGAGAATTTCTAACTGATACTCGTGGTACCGGCATAATGAACCGGATTTTTCATTCCTATGCCCCATATAGAGGCGATATTCCGGAACGGCGCAATGGTGCCTTGATGTCTACCGGTAAAGGCAGCGCCGTGGCTTATGCGATATACAATCTTCAAGATCGCGGCGTGATGTTTGTCGGTCATCAAACGCCTGTTTATCAGGGCATGATAGTTGGAGAGCACAGCCGCGAAAATGACCTTGAGATAAACGTTCTTAAAGGCAAAAAGCTAACTAATATGCGTGCTTCAGGTAGCGATGAAAATGTTGTACTGGTCCCTCCAAGGCGCATGAGTCTTGAAGAAATGATGAGCTGGATTAATGAAGACGAGCTGGTGGAAGTAACTCCAAAGAATTTGCGACTTCGTAAAAAACTGCTTACGTCACAAGAGCGGGATCTGGCAAAAAAGGCTCTGAAGAAAGCGGCCAGCTAGCAATTTTTCTTATCTATCTCTATTATCTGCCATAACCTGAGTAGTTGTAATTACGCTGAAAGTTTTTATATGACGGGAAATGGCTCGCCTCTTCTGGTTTTTGCGCTGGAGCAAGAGTCTCAGGGCTTGTTTGCTGATTATGAGGTTTTATATACAGGCGTGGGCAAGGTTAATGCCGCATATGCTTTGACCAAAAGAATTTCAGTCAGGCGTCCCGGACTGGTAGTTAATCTTGGCACCGCCGGAAGTTCATCATTTAAAACTGGCGAAATAGTTTACTGCACTCGTTTTATCCAGCGGGATATGGATGCATCTCCTCTGGGGTTTGAGAAATGGGCAACCCCTTTTTCTGATTGTCCGGCAACTCTCGAATACGGGTTGTCAGTTCCCGGGGTAAAAGCGGCAACATGCGGCACGGGAGACTGTTTTGATATCGCGCATACGTGCTCTCATGCATACGATCTCGTAGATATGGAAGCTTATACGCTGGCATATATTTGCTGGAGGGAGCAGCTGCCATTCATCTGTCTGAAATATATCTCTGATGGAGCAGATGAAAAAGCTTCCACCGACTGGGAGCCTGCTTTGAAAAAAGCCGCTGAAAGCCTTAGATCTATATTTGATGCAGAAATTAATAATGCTCTGGTTGACCTCTAACTAATAAAGCAGGATGTAATTGGAAGAGCTTTATCATTGTCGGTGCCAACCCGTGGGTTATCCATTTTGCCAAAACTATCAGGCAGTATGGAATACCGGTTCTGGTAGTGGATAATAACAGATCAATGAGGATGACAAGCTGGTAATATTTGAACACGCAGAGCCTGCCTGATGTTTGCAAAAGCCGGAAAGCTCAAAAGAGAAAATATAGTTACGATAGAAGCTGTCGGGCGAAAAGGTGACGGTATTGCGGCCCTTGACGATGGCCGTAAGGTTTTTGTTCCCCGTACGGTTCCCGGTGATAAGGTCAAAATCAAAATCAAAGGTGAGCGAGGAGAAGCATTTTATGCTGATCTGCTTGAAGTAATTGAGCCGGGAACTGGTCGAACATCTCCTCCTTGTCAGTATTATTCTTTATGTGGCGGCTGTTCTCTTCAGCATTTTGATGAGCAAGAATATAAAAACTGGAAAGTTGCCATTGTAGAAGAAACGCTGGAGCGTGCAGGAATACGACCCGGTATTTTCGAAAATCCAGTATTCATACCTCCTGGGGCAAGAAGACGGGCAACTTTTGCTGCTTTCAAGCAGAACAAAAACCTGCGACTTGGGTATCGTCGCCAAAGATCTCATGAAATTATAGATGTTTCAGAATGCATGGTTTTATCACCGGCTCTTGCCAAATTTGCAATCGAGATCCGGCCATATCTGCTGCGCCTTTTAACTGACAGCCGACCGGCTGATATTTTTGTTCAGGAAGCCGCAGGCTTAATCGATGTGCTTGTTACCGGGCCAGTCGGGAAAAACCGTAAGCTGGAATTGGCGGAGCGGGAAATAATTGCAGAAATGGTTCATGATCTGGATCTTGCTCGTTTCTCATGGCGGGCAAAGGATCGGGATGATCCGGAAATAATTGTCGAACGCTGCCCGTTTATAAAAACATCCGGCAAGCTTGCTGTGAAGTTGCCGCCCGGAGCCTTTTTGCAGCCGAGCGCTGTGGGGGAGGGCGCGCTGGTGTCATCGGTAATGGCCGCGCTCTCCACAAAAGACAAGCTGGTTTCGGCGGATCTGTTCGCGGGATGCGGAACATTTACCGGGCATCTGCTGGAAAAGGGGCAGGTGACTGCTTATGAAGGTGACAGACTGGCTACGGATAACCTGCATCATGCTGCAAAGTACGTAAATGGCCTGACCGTTGAGACACGTGATCTTTTCCGCGATCCTCTGACTCCCGGCGAGCTAAAAGCTTTCGATGTCGTGGTACTGGATCCGCCGCGTGCCGGGGCAAAAGAACAGGCAAGAGAGCTGGCCTCGTCGTCTGTTGAAACGCTGATCTATGTATCATGTAATCCAGCGACTTTTGTCCGGGATGCAAAAGTGCTGCTCGAAGGTAACTACCGACTGGAGCGACTTTCGCTAGTTGATCAGTTTGTCTTTTCTTCTCATGTAGAAGTAATCGGAAAATTCAGCAAATCCTAAAATTTCTAAAGACCGGGATCAATAGGTCGTGGCGGGTCAGCAGGAAGGGCTCCTTTATTCTGGATCCACCTGGACGCATCTTCAGCCGGTTCGTTATTGTTGGCCGGTTCGGTCTGGTCCGTGATCTGCCGGGCGCCGTGGTCTTCCAAGGATTCAATGATTGCATCAACTTTCCCGGCAATTTCCGGATCATCCTGTTTTTGGGCTATACGTTTGAAAAGCTTGTGAACGGCACCTTTGACGCCTTTGCCTTGAGCGCTCGCTTCTGCATCCAGCGCCACGATAACATCACCGGTAACGTTGTTACCTGTTTGCAGCATGTCAAAAATTCTGTCGGGTACGGCGATCATAGCAAAGACGGTAGCCATTTGCTCAGGAGAAAAGCCGAGATTTTGCAGTACCGGAGACATAAAGGCGATACTGGATGCCGGTATACCGGGAGCACCGAAAGCCGTAATCAAGGAGGTCATCATGATTCCAATCCCCTGAGCGGCAGTTACATCCTGCCCGAACATGTATGCAGCACATAAGCCGGTCAGTCCGATATACTGAGCAGTTCCGGTCATGTTGAAAGTAGCGCCTTCAGTAGTCACTGCATCGCGAATTTCCTCGCGGACACCAAGATTTTTCATCGTTTTTTTTGTGAAGGGCATGGTAGCCGAGCTCGAGGAAAGCAGGAATGCGGTCTTGAAGAGGTTGCCCATTTCTTTAAGACCTTGTTTCCTGGCACCATATGCATAAGCCATACCTGCCATCATAGTGACACATCCCGCCATCGCCAGAGAGACTGTCCCATAGTAGCCAGCATATTCAGGCAATTTGCTAAATCCGCCTTGCGCCATTGTGGTCGATAGCAGCAAGAAAATTGCTGGTCCTCCGGCATAGTTAATGAAGTTGATAAAGCTCTTTTCGAACTTGTCATTAATCTTGTCGGTAACCTTTCCTGCTGTGACAGTGGCATTGCTCAGAGACCTTAAAAGATTGTTTTCAGTATTTGCTCCTTTATCTCGTGCCAGTTTGTATAGGGAAGAAAGAGCGAAAGAGCCGCCAATCACATGAAGCAGAATCTGGCCAGGGCTGCATTGCTTGCCCCAACCGACAACATTCTGGATAGCTCTATCGAGATAATTGAGCAAAGCTCCGCCATCTCTTACCGCTACTTCCTGTGCCTGCTCGAGTGCAGTGCCGACCTCCAGAGTTCCAAGGTTTCCTGACATCATGGTAACGGTTGTGAAGCCTACGGCGATACCAGCAGCCATGATGCCAGCGAACCGGGCGAAGTTGCCGACTTCATCAGATAGTTTTCTCTGAGAAAAAGCTCTGAAAGTGCTCAGGCCAATGTAAGGAACCGCGAAATATGGCAGTGCGGTGAAAAAGAAGCCGGGTATCTGATTGAGTACCGGGTAGGCGGCCGGATCAAAACCTGCTACACCGGCCAGTGTTCCGCCAACAGCGGCAATTAAAAATTTGTTTTCATTTAGCTTGTTTAAAACTGTCTTCGGTTTTTCGCCCGGAACCAGTTGTTTTCTGACCTCGTCAAAAGTGATGTGGTTTTTTTGGCAATACATCTCGAATTCGACCACGTCTTTTGCGGCTTTTTCGAGAGGATCTTTGCTTGCGAAGATGTTAAACGCTTTGCTTAAGAAACCTTTTTGGGACCTGGCTTCATCTCTGATTTCCTGAAGCTGGCGCATGATATCAGCGCCATCAGCTCCGCTCTCGCGCAAGGATTCGTAAAATTCCAGCCTTGCGAAAGGAGTATTGGCGCTATCAGCCATTTTCTCGGGATTGATGCCGTATCCTTTGTCATGGATCTCTTTTAAAACCGATGTCAGTTCGGCGAAGGTCAGGGGCTCCTGTCCCTGTTCGGCTCTTTCCCGCCGGTTGCCCGGCGTATCGCTACCTTCTTCCTGATTGTCATTGGAAGGGCTGCCGTAAGCATTCAAAATAGAGGCTACCAGTTTTTCCTGGTTTTGATCGTCATTTGTTAAAACGTCAAACAATCTGCGAGAGAAATCACTTTTAAGCGCTGTGCTTGTTTTAAATGCCTTAACACCCATACGTTTATTACCTGCCTGTAGTTGTAATTATGTTTATTGTTACTAGCATTGCCCATAACATAACGTCAATTGGAATTTTCCCCAATTAGGCTTGCGAAAAACGCAAGTCAGTAAATCTCTTGAAAAAACCAGCGAAACAGTAAATCCTGTCAGTTCAGATTTTGAAGGAGTATTCAGACATGCAGATTGAAAATATTAACCGTATATATTCCGGCTTTGAGCTGAAAAGCTGCTCGCTTCCTGTAAAGCTTGGACTGGTTTTGCTTGGATCATGGGTTATTGCTGCCGGAGCTTACATCGAAGTGCCGATGTGGCCTGTACCTATGACTATGCAGAGTCTCGCAGTGCTCCTGGTCGGAGGCGCTTATGGTATGCGAATGGCTTCGGGAACGGTGGCTCTCTACCTTGCTCAAGGAGCTATTGGATTGCCGATGTTTGCTGGAGGCATGGATGGTGTAACACACTTGCTCGGTCCTACAGGCGGCTATCTTTTCGGATTTATGGTAGCTGCTTCGCTGATGGGATGGCTTTCGGACAAGTGGCTGGCAGGTAAATCAGGCTTGTTTTTCAATCTGGTAATTGGCTCATCAGTGGTATTTGTTGCAGGCGTATTCTGGTTATAGTTCTTTACCGGTTTGCAAAACGCCGTGCTTATCGGTCTGGTTACATTCATTCCGTGAATGCTTGTTAAACTGGTT
>CAZJRT010000111.1:0-6482 GCA_964548445.1 uncultured Pseudobdellovibrionaceae bacterium | reverse complement strand
AGGAGATGCCGGTGCAGATATTTTCTGCAGGGAAGTTCAGTTGGTTTGGCCTAATCTTTTTCCTTTTCTGGATGATCAGGCAAGAGATACAGCCCAGAAACTTGGCATGCCTCCAGATGCGGAGGAACTGACCAAATATTGTACCAGAAAAGAATACCCTAGGCTTATAACAGGCATAGTAAGGGCCGGTTAAGCGGATGAAATAGAAGATATAAAAAAAGCAGCCTGAAAACTGCTGATAACTTGCGGCAGTAATAGAAAAAATTAAAACCGTAAGAAACAGGAGAAACAAATAATGACAACAGGACCTATTAACCGGGCAATTTTGTCCGGGCATGTATCGTCAGTTTTTGCTGTCGCTTCCGGAGCTACAATAATGCGCTCCTGCCTCGTGAACCCCGAACAATGCCTGCGTTCAAGATAAAATAAAAAAGCATCCCGTTTTTATCGGGATGCTTTTCTTTTGCACTAGTAAAAAATCACTCTACTCTGTCCGGAACCAATCCATAGCTGTCATTTCTTTCAGAAGCTTGCGTCTGCATTGGCTTCATATCAATTCGCGCATAAGCGTCTTTCCACTCATCTATATCAACCACTCGATCATTATTCAGGTCGACTTCATTTATTGTCGCATTGGCAAACTCTTTGGCAGACAAGCCATCTCCATCCTGGTCAAACTGAGATAAAGACGTATCGAGATTAAGCTTTTCTGTATCGTACTCTTTGACATCTACTTCACCATCATTATCCGTATCCAGATAGACAAAGGTTTCACGCTCGACTGGCACTTGTGTGTAAACAATTTCCTGATCCCACTCATTGTTATCGAGCACCTCATTCCCGTCTGTATCAAACAGATAAAACAGATCGTCACCGACTTCAGCCGCAGTCAAAACACCGTCGTTGTTGTCATCAAAGCGGCTGAACGGGATAGTCTCCACCCCCGGCTCATCAATTGGTTTAATAGTAGTCTTTTTCTCAAAGACAGCAGAATGTGCTGACAGGGAACAAACCGTAAGAACGGCGAGTGCAGTTGAGGTGAAAAGTAATTTGTTACGATGCATAAGAATCCTCCATTGTTTTTCTGGAAGATCCAACCGGTTCAAGCCGTTATGGTTCCGGATAAACCCGGCAAGGGCGACTTGCTAGGGACAACCCGCTTCCTGATATCTTTGCGATGATCCTTTTTGCTTGAACCAGACGCGAAAACAGGTGGAGCCATTCGGACAGGTAGCAATATCAGGAGTATCACTATCCATATCATAAGCACCTGAGCCCGCATCTATGATATCCGCCTCACACGGGGCAAAATCTTCATCAATTTTTTCAAGAGCCGATTGAACGAATGCATCAGTTTTGGTTGTCTCGATCCAGACAAAAACTCCATCATCTCCGGCGTAATACATCCATTCCCCAAACAGATCCGGCTGTGCAGGCATGAACTTGCCAGAGCTGCCAGAGAAAATCAGTGCATGGTTGGGGTCATTACCAGGATTGCCAGGACAGCGAATATGTTTAACTTCATTGCTTACAGTACTTCCGGGAGTTACCGAGTGATTATCAAAATAGGGCGATGATGGAATTATCGGAAAAGGAGCATTTTTCTGGAACCCTTCTGTTCTGGCTGTTTCGTCTCCCTGATCGCCGTAATACAGGACGCATTCCTGTATTGTGGTCTGGATAAAGTCAACCTGGGATTTAATGTCAGAGGCTGCTTTAAACGTATTTTGTGAAGAGGTTTGCTGACTGGAAGGCTCCATGAATGTGATTGTAAGTGCCGCAAGCAAAGCAATCGCAATCAGTATATATACCAGTGCCGATCCGTGTTCATGATGTTTCATATTTTGCCTCCTGCGTCATCCCGGTGCAAACCGGGATCCATAAAGCATGAAGTTCCGGCTTTTATAGATACCGGCTTTCGCCGGTATGGCATTTCTTCTTTTGTAGATGGGCCCGGCGCAAATAAGCAGCCGGGCCCCTTATAATAGCAAAGAGAAGTTTAAAGTTTACGCACTAAATGGCCCTGTCGACTTACCTCTCCACAAGCACGTGGTAGTACACGTATTCCGGTGTAGCTGAAGGATTTTTGAAACAGCCGTATGGTTGTCCATCTAATTCACCTGCCGTGGCTGTTTCCAGCGCCGTGATATCTGCCACTGTACTTGGAAAAGTGGTGCCAGTACCTTTATCAACCAGATCATGGACTTTATATGTGCCTTGTAGATCCGCAGAAAGTTCAGGGATATTATTTGCTGAAGCACTTGTAATACCCAGCTCTTCGTTCAATTTCCGGCAGACAGTCATAGTAATTCCAGGCAGATAAGCCACAAGCTCATTACTATCCGCTTCGGTGGCAGGCGTACCAATTTCCGGTAATGCTATATTCGCATTAAAATACCAGGTACCTTTCGAATCAGCATAATCGCTCATTATGTCAGGCGGCGCTGCTGAATATATAGCTCCCCCACCCGATGGATGGAAAACGCCAACCCGATTTTCTCCTAAAGTAGAAAAATCTGCTGGAGTATTGAAATGTAATTCCGTAACGTCAGTTCCATTAACCAACATACGGATAATAGTCGTCCTGATAGACGCCGGATACTGGGTAATCTGAGCACTATTGATAAGCGCCGTTTCGCCGCTGGTATCGCCGCCCCCCGATCGGCTGGACTGAGTCACTGCATATGAAAGTGCAGCGAACAGCGCCACGGCAATAAGGATAAGGAACAAAACGTTCCCACTCTCCCTAATCCGTTTCTGGTGTTCTAATCTGTTCATTTTAGTATTCTCCTCTTTGCTTTTGGTAAACCCTGATTAATTGGTTACTTTAATACGACTGATACGTAAATCAGCCCCTAATTGATAGTTACTGCATTCTCTTCCCACACATAATTTATCAACATTAACCCGCCAGCCTTGTCCGCCATTTTGAACATGTCCCATAGCTTCGCGGAATTCAGGAAATGCCGATGTAGTCTTGGCAGTAACAACGACAGATGATCTCTGCGATTTAATCTCTATGCCTCTGTATATATCTTGCGCTCCTTTAACGAAAGCCTGAACGGCCGCATCATCCACTGGAACATTGCTAACCTTTGGAACCGGGGGATTAAGTGCTTTGGCCTCCTGTAATTCAGTGCGCAGCTCTGTAAGAGTCTGAAGCTGAACAACTGTATATAAACCTATAGCGCAGGCACATGCCCATGCGATGCCACCAGCAATGAGAGCCGTATTGCCGGCGGTCTGCGGCAATTTTTCCAAAAATTCATTAAGGTCGCTGGCCGCATTGGGATCAAGCAGCTTTTTCAAAATGCGCCAGTCAAAGTCCTTAAAGTCTATCAAAATGCCTTACCCTTGCTGGTTCAATATTGATACATTTATACATATTAAATTATAAGCCTCAAACGTTAAAAGCAGTTTAAAAATATATAGAAAAAACAAACACCTAACCTCGCCTATCCTTAGGTATATGCATAGCTATAAGTCTATCTTCTTCCTCTAATTCTTACACGTCCATCTGGAGCCAGACCACCGACAACCTCGCCACTGACCGGACCACTTTGCTGTTGGTATGCGGGAGGGACCAAAGCCTCCCACTCAACCCGCCCTTTCTGGACTTCATATTTGAGCAGAGTACCATCAATTTTTCTAAGACTATCAAGAAGTTCCTGTATCCTGACCATATGCTTGAAGACATCACTTTGCATCGACTGAGCGGCCGTCATCATGAGATCTTCGGCAGCTTTCTGCGTTTCATATTTAACTTCCGTCAAATCTCGCTTTAACATATTGATGGCAAAGAAATTGAGTACCAGTACAACTATAGCAAAGAAAGTAACGCCAAGACCGCTGAGCAGTAGAATTCTTGATGTAGCTCGTGCCAGTTTTTCCGAGTAAAGAGCACGGTTTTTCCATGGCAGGACTTTCGCTACACTCGGATTAATTGTAACAAAATTGGCATCCATGCTCTGAATACGCGGAAGAATCGTTCGCGCGGCTCCGAGAAAAACCTGCATCCTCCCGGTTTCCGGATCCCAGCGAAGCGCGCTTGCAACGCCTTCCTGTTCATATAAATAAACTGTTTCTCTGTCCCAGTACTCGCTCTGTCCCGGCAAAGCCGCAGCCAATGGGCACCAACTGTTAGGGTTTGAGGCAAGAGATGATGACGGACAGGCAAGATACCAGACCCTTTTTTCATCAACAGAATAAACAAAATGTACTTTTTCAGTAGCGCAAGCCTGTGCCGCCGCATTCCAGACAGATTCCTCTTCAGTTCCGGGAATATAAGGTATAGAGCCACCAATTAATTCCATTGGCAAATAAGGTTTAAGCTGGTCAGGGACCATTCCTGCCTCTCCGGCAAGCTGATCCGCGATCCCCGGACGCAGGCGTGATACGCCTTCTTCTCCTTCTTTTTCCTGAGGAGAACCGCTCTTCCCAATGCCTCTGTCTTGCGTAATTGATACCAAGGTCAGACCGCCCCTTGAAGAAGGCCTCCCATCATGCTGTCCATGCTCATATTCATAACTGTAAGAGCATAAATCGCACTACCGAAGGCAATTGCCAGATAGACGCCTGTCAGCCCGAAAGCTATCCAGACAATCAGAGAGTGTTTTGTCTTTGCCGCAGCACTGCGCATTTCAGCAATAGACTCCATAACTGTAGCAACTTGTTTAAGATCAGACAAGCTTGCCAGTTCAAGGCGCTCGGCTCGCGTCAGCGGCGTCCTGTCCAGGGCGGCACCAAGATTAACCCCTCGCTCAAGCTCCTGATTCGCTTTTGTCCAGTAATCGGACACTTCCGGAACAGTAGTCGCCTCTGATGACTGCTTCAAAGCATCATTAATAGGCACCAGGCCTCGAAGCATTCGGGCAGCAGCCATCATTGAGTCTGCAAAACCCAGGTCCCTTAGATAAGCACCAATAAGTGGTACTTTACGAACAACTCTTGCCGTCGGCCAGTCAGTCTTACCCTTGTTATACCAGAACGAGAACACTGACCATGCAAGAAAAGCTCCAAAAGCCAGAGCGGTAAAAATCAGAACATTCCAGGTCAGTTCAAGATTACCAACAACGCGGGTATATTTATCCAGCTCTTCGGGATTAGTTGGCGCATTGCTGCGAAACCAGTCGAGCACCATATCCTTGCCCCAGAACAATGACTGGGTAATCGTAATAACGTCAAAACCTAACCAGGACAATGTTGCTGCGATCGCCCGGGTATTTTTACGTTTTTGGGTAATTGAGTGAATTGCATGCGGGATCCCGTCCTGCAGCTTGTTTGCGCGTTCGCTGGCAGCCAGAATAGCAATGGTACCATGATCAAAAATTCGCAATGCTTTCAGCGCGTCGATAACACCAAGTCCCCTTGCCAGAGCTTCACGGGCTGGCGCCAGGATATTCTGACGTCTCGGGTTGGTTTCAGCCTGAATAATTTTCCAAAGAGCCACACCCGGCGATGTAGATGTGGATCGGAACATTATGCCGCGTAATAATTGTACCTGCCACCATGTGGAACGCGCCAGCAACCTTTCCAGCGGTGAGCGTTCATGAGGCCGGATTCTTAAGGCATAACCGCCTTTTTTCGTCACCGCATGGCGAACATCTTCTTCCGAAGGCAAGTAGAAAGACTCCGTGGCCTTGCGCGGCCCGGATGTCGTTTCATAAGCAACTTCGGCTATCCACTGTTTCATATTTTTTAAAAGCCTGGAACGGCTATTCCTCGAGGTGCATTATCGCCGCCTTGGGATCAACCAGACCTGAAATAACAAGATCTACCAATCCCTCACGACGGGTATGTAATATTACTCCTTCTTCGTTGATTAACATATTTACATTTTGCATCAACGCTTCATATATCTGATTCCGTTGCTGTGCACCAAGAGGGATCATCAATGCATCCAAAAGCAGGGTTCGCCCCTGAATACCTGTACGGTTACAAAGATCACAGCCACTTGTATTATGGCGCCTCACCGGAATATCGGAATTTAACCCCAGCTGGTTCAGTTCTACCTCATCCAGCATTTCCCCAACCTCAATTTTATGAGCGCAGCCCTGACAGAGTGTACGGACCAGTCTCTGGTTAAGAACTGCTTTAACCTGTTGGGAAAGAGTATAAGTAGATGATCGCTCTCGTTCATGAGGCATCAGGGAACGAAGCCTCTCGAATGTCTGTAATGCTGTGTCGGCGTGGATTGTCGAGATAACTGTGTGTCCTGATTCAGCTGCCCGCAGTGAAGTTTCCACAGTATCTCCGTCCCGCATTTCACCAATGACAATGTAATCAGGATCATGACGCATGGCAGCCCTGATAAGATCTGCGAATTCACCGCCAGGCATCCCTGGTCTTACTTGCCACTGGGTTGCATAGCGCATTTCATATTCAATCGGATCTTCAATAGTCAGAACATGACGTCGGCGCCTGTCGATCTGTTGCACACAAGCATAAAGAGTTGTCGTTTTACCGGAACCGGTAGGACCTGA
>CAZJRT010000110.1:2003-6538 GCA_964548445.1 uncultured Pseudobdellovibrionaceae bacterium | reverse complement strand
CCAGCGGATCGCCGCAGATTTCTGCACCGTCCCTGTCGGCGGAATATTCCCGCGTTCTGGAGATTGCCATTTGCACGAGCATGGCGGCAATCGGGGCCAGAATCATCACAATCAGCGATCCCCAAACGCCTGCCGGATGGTCTCGGTTATTCATTGGCGCGAGCCAGAACCCGAAATTGGCCAGCATCGAAATCGCACCGGCAATCGTCGCCGTTATTGTCATGGTCAAGGTATCGCGGTTTTTGATATGAGCCAGTTCGTGCGCCATGACGCCGCGCAATTCGCGTTCATTCAGGATGTTCATAATTCCGCGCGTGGCAGCGACCGCCGCATGTTTGGGGCTGCGGCCTGTCGCAAAAGCGTTGGGCTGCTGTGTTTCAATGATATAAACGCGCGGCATTGGTAGATTGGCACGCTGCGCCAGGTCAAAGACCATGTTGTACAAAGCACCGGATTTGACCTGCTTCGCGCCATACATGGCGAGCACGATCTTGTCCGAAAACCAGAACGCGCCAATGTTTGACAAGGCGGCAAATCCCAATGCAATCACCATACCGGACTGGCCGCCGATCATCCATCCGGCCCAGCCGAACAGCGCGGTCAGACCAGCCAGTAATATGAATGTTTTTAACGTATTCATCATTATCTTTCTCCTTTTGTCTATTCCCTTGTGCGGGAGAGTTGGGATAGAGGTGCCAGACGGTAGATCTGTCCAGCGCCTCTCTCCAAACCCTCCCCCCTAAAACAGGGGAAGGGATTCATTTTAGGCGGCGCTTTTAATATCGATCACCTTGGTGCCGTCATCTTTGGGCTTTGCAATTTCCTTGCGCGGTAAGGTGATAGTCAAAACGCCGTTTTTAAATTTAGCGTCGATGTCATTCTCGTTCACATCTTCAGGAAGCGAGAGCACACGTTTAAAGGAGCCGTAAGAGCGTTCAACGCTGTGGTAATGCTCGTCCTTCTCCTCTTTTTCGTGTTTTTTCTCACCGCTGATTGTGAGCGCGCCGTTTGCGAGTTCGAGTTTGACATCGCCTTCTTCAACGCCGGGAACCTCCACGGTGATTTTATAGTTTTTCTTGTTTTCCTTGATATCCACATTCGGCTTCAGAAGCGCTCCCTGCATGTTACCGAATACGGATCCTTCGCTAATAAGGCGCGGCAAACGTCCTACACCGAAATTGGAAAACACGCCTTCAAACATGCGGTCGATTTCCCGGTGGATGTTCCAGAGCGGATCATTCGAGAAGACCGATGGAAGAGAGCCGCTCTGGCCTTGCGTTTCACGCTGCACGGGCACATTGCCAGCCTCCTCCTTTTCTTCATGTTTGAACCAGTTCCATGGGTTCCACTTTTGAATATCGAGTTTCATTGTCTTTCTCCTTTCTTTTTAAGGTTTAAGAGTTGTCATTATTAAAAACCAAAGTGAACCAGTCCGCTGCGGGAGTGAACCAGTCACTCTCTAAGTCTTCAGAGCTTTCCTGCCCTGAAGAAGCTGTTTTGTCGTCTGCAGGTTCTGCATCAGCTGATCCAGAGACGCCTGCATTTTTTTCGTCCATTTGAGTTTTGTTGCTTTCATGATCATAGATCACCTCCTTGGTTTCATTACCGGTTGGATTTAAAGGGGCTTCAAAGCTCACCGGAACAGACGCATCTGAGTAGTCCGGCGAATCTCCGTAAGCCGGTTTGGTTATGGTGAACGCAGCGATTAGAGCAGCTGCGCCCACCAAGGCTACAAAGGGATCAATCAGAGTACGTCTATCCATCATGACAATCTCCTTTTACTGACTATTGTCCTGTTGGCTGTCTTCAGTCATGGATGTCATGTAGCCTGTGATCTTTTTGAAGAAACCTGTTCCAGATTTTCCATCAGAGGTTTTCTCACGGATATTTCCGATTTCTTCATAAAAGTCCTCAAAGTCCTTTTTCTCACCGTAACCAAGGGCTTGTGCGAACTTGATTTCAGACTCGGCAGAATCCAGTAATTTGGCAAGCTGCTCGTTCTGCTCTGCAGTTCTTTCCTTGGTTTCGGCCAGAACTTTGGCCTGAGCCAGCAAGGCCTCGGCATTGGCTACAGGGATCGGTATGATCGTGACATCCAAAGCCAATGTATTCAGCGCCACCTGTAAAACAGTTTTTGCTTCTTCGATCTTTCCGTCATCAATCAAAGCTGCTGCCTGTTTCAGAGCGGCAGGATATGTTGCCATCGGCAAGCTGGTGACAGTGATCGCCGTTTCACTTGCCAAAGTTGAAAGCAAGGCTCTGGCATCCTGCACTTTACCGTCCTTGAGCAGGTCTTTGGCCTCATCAACCATGCGGTTGGCATGATCGGTGCTGGTGATAATGTCCTGGGAACTGGATGACACCGCGACGGGCGCAAAAGAAAGGCGCGGTTCACGGGCCAGGACAATTTCCAGCTTGCCTGTTGCTTTTTCCAGAGAGGCTAAAGCATCTTCTGTTTTGCCATCATCAAGGGCTTTGAGGGCATTTGTCGTTTCCTGCAAAGCGGCCATCGCTTCAGCAGTGATTTTCCGGCGTTTTTCCTCTGCCTGTTTTTGGGAATCCTGCTCAACCTGGGCCTCGACCTTTTCTGTAACTTTCTGGTCAGCCGCATAAGATGGCAGGCTCATAACAGCGCCGCCGATCACGCCAGCCAGTGCCAGCGCGCATACACCTGTTCTAAGGTTACGCAGTAGATTGGTTTCAGTTAACGGTTTCATTGTTTTTCTCCTTTTACTTTAGCGGTTTAAACAATGCTCCGCCTGCGCGCGAGAACATTTCGCACGTTGCTGCCAACGCTTTTCGCAGGCGGACGCGGTTAAAAATTTACGTTAGTTTTTTTTCTTACCCTCGATGGCATTGCCATTCGTGCCGCCCATCTGGATCGGAATCATACGCGGTTTTTTCTCTTCCGGTATTTCACGCATCAGATGGATCATCAGCAGACCATCTTTCATCTCGGCATTCGTGACCTTGATATAATCAGCCAGACGGAAAGTTCTTTGGAACGACCGTGTGGCAATGCCACGATGCAGAACCTGAACACCTTCATCCGGTTCCTTGTCACGGATTTTACCGGAGACGGTCAGTTCTCCATCGTGCAGAATGATTTCAAGATCATCCATCGTAAAGCCGGCAACGGCCATGGTGATCTTGTACTCATCCTCGCCTAGTTTCTCGATGTTATAGGGAGGGTAGTTATCGGCAGCGTCTCCTGCATCATTCAACAGGCGCTCGAACATATCGTTGAACCTGTCAAATCCAACAGTCTGACGCATGAGTGGTGTTGTCAGTGTCATTACGTTTGCCATCTCTAATCTCCTTTCGTTAAGCAAGACTAAAAACAACCACGTTATGTATGGTCACTTCGCAAACCCCCTTAAAGGGCGATTTGCAAGTTCGACTCCTTTTACGAGTCATCATATATTTTAGATCACCGATACGAAAAGTCAAGAATTTTTAGCACTCTCACCTCTAGAGTGCTAAATCCTTAAGTTACGGAGATTTTAGATCTTTTTCGAGTTCATCGTGTTCTATGGCTTCCGCTTTAACGGCCTGAATCGCCTTGATCAGTTTGAGCGGATTACGGATAGCCGGAAGATCGATATCCTCCACAAAACGGCAATCCAGATGCACGCGCCCGTAGCCCAGAAAATATCCCAGCAGGCCGTGATTGATATGCTCGGCTCGTACCTCCGCCAGATCGGCTTCATCAATTTCCACGCGTATCAGGCCGCGTTTATATATAATGCGCCTGCTGGTCAGCACAATTTCTGTATCGAAGTATTTGATAAGCAGAGTCAAAAAGATCATGATACCGGCAGCGAAAAAGATCAATGCTACAGGGGAGAAGGGCGCAAACCAGGGCCGCAAAAAATCCGGGTAAAGCCAATAAATATTTGCCCTGCCGCCCCCATATGCATAGAGGAAATGATCGAGAAAAAGGCCCAGCCCGGCAAAAACAGATAGCCACAATATCCCTTCCAGAATATAAATCCAATGCAGCCTGGTCATGGAAACCAGCCGCTCGCGTTTGGTCAGTATGTTCCTGATATAGCTCATAAATAATCACCTCCGTTCATTATATTTAGTCATTAGCACTCTCTTGACAAGAGTGCTAAAAATATTAGATAATTTTATATATACGCTGCGATTCGCGTATGGCCCATACTGGGCATAAGCTCTTCCTTATTTAACACTGGAATTAAAGTATTCGTTGTTCAAGGGAAGAGCGGCGGATCAAGTGCGTATTTGTTTTGATTGTGGTCTTGCTTAATTGAGGAGGAGATTATGATGAAAACACGTAGACCATCATGTATACGTTCATATGCGGACACTCTGCGTGATATCGTGGAGAGCCGCGCTTGTATTAAATTCTCTCCGAAAGACACTGTACCGGACATCATTGACCGCATGCACGCAGCAGGAATATCTGCGGGCGGTGTGGTCGATTCCGCCGGGCAGTTTGTCGGCTTTGTAACGGAGGAGGATATTGTACGCCGGATTTTCGGACGTTTCGAGCCTCATCACGGCGTGGA
>CAZJRT010000110.1:0-1903 GCA_964548445.1 uncultured Pseudobdellovibrionaceae bacterium | reverse complement strand
CCGCCTTATATGATGCAGCAAGACCTGGGACTCCCGTACGAAGGGTTTTCCCAGAGCTACTAAATATAAGGGAAGGAGGTGAACGTTAATGCGTATGAACGATGCAGTGCGAGACAGTCTCGCAAGAAGTGTGGATATGGTCGGGCAGATCATCATCGAGCGGCCATTCCTGACCTTCCATACAAAACAAAGCATCGAGCATATTGTCCGGGAGATGCAAAGCCAGCATCAAGGTGCCGTCGGTGTCGTTGATGCTGGCGGTCGGTTTGTCGGCCTGCTGACCGAACGGGATATATTGCGCAAAATTTTCGGCTCACATGGCGAAAGCCAGGCCGCGTTTGATGAACGTCATCATAAATTGTCCATTTATCCCGAAACGCTGAGCGCCTGGGATGTGATGATTCCCGATCCTGTGTGCCTGTATGAGGACATGCCTGTGGAGGATGCTCTGGATGACATCAAGCATTATGGTTTCCGCTTTATGCCAGTCGTCAAGAGAAACGACAAAGGTAAGCTTACAGGTATCGTCAGCGAACGGGAACTGTTCTGGCATACGCAGGAAAAGACCCGGCGTGTAATGGAAAGTCAGAGCAATCTGCTTTCCTATTTTATGCACCATGAGCCTTACGGCTATGGCGGCAATATGCCTATGGACACAAAGCAGTAAACAAAGAAAGGAGGAACCGCTATGAGACGCTTATATAACTTTGAACGCACTGGTTCTGCCGGCCTGGGTGGCTTCTCCGATTTCGATGCGGCCACCCGGTACCTGAAAGGCAGAGACTGGGAAATCACCCGCGAGGACGATCCCGATTATTTTACGTTCCCAAAGCGTTGGAATATAGACGTAAACGTCAAGGCTCGCACCGGCGATCTTCGAGATCATAACAAAACCTTCCTGCGGGCTGATTTCGAGCGGGCAACAGAGACGGAAGACCTCGCGCTGCCCGCCCGGCAGGCGGCAAGCGCAGAAGAACTGCGCACCGCCCGCAGCAATATGGCGCGCTATCAGTTGCACCATTGCGGCGTGATTGACGAGCGCATATTACAAGCCTTCCGCGAAGTGCCGCGAGATCAGTTCATTCCCAGCATGGAAGGCCGGACGCTCGCCTATGCCGATACCAGTCTGCCATTGGGTGATGGCCGGTGGAATATAGAGCCGCGCGTTCTGGCCCGCATGATTCAGGAGGCTGAGATAAAAGAAGACAGCTTTATCCTTGATCTGGGTTGTGGCACCGGATATGCGACGGCGATCCTGAGCAAGCTGGGAGGCTACGTCACAGGCGTTGACAATGTCGGCACGCTGACTATGGTCGCGCGCAAACTGATGCAGGAAAACGGGTGCTATAATACAAATATCGTCACCCATAACCTGAACCGCCTGAAAACGCTGGAGAGCGAATATGATGTGTATTTTATCCCCCGTTACGATTTTATTTTCATTACCGGCGGCGCGGTGACGCATGTGCCGCCCCATATCGGGGACAAGCTGAGAGAAGGCGGGAAAATCTTCGCGGTCGTGAAAGAGGATGACAGCCCGTTAACGCCTGGCAAGGTCAAAGTTTTTCTGAAAGCAAACGGTCAGCTTTCCAGCTATCCGTTGCTGGATGCGCAGGTGCCGCTTATGCCGGATCTGACCTATGACCGTCCTTTTCTGGAAAAGTTCATGGCTGGCCGGTAACATGATAAGGAGGGCGGAAAATGCAAAAAATCCTTATCATCATCGGCCTGATTTGCCTGGCAGCCGCAGCCCTCTGGCCGCTGCTTGAAAAAAGCAGCTTGGGCCGCCTGCCGGGCGATATTGTAATAGAGGGTGAGAATTACGGCTTTTATTTTCCGATAGTCACGTGCATCGTGATCAGCATCATCCTCAGCGCCGCCTTCTGGTTTTTTAATAAATAGC
>CAZJRT010000109.1:0-6582 GCA_964548445.1 uncultured Pseudobdellovibrionaceae bacterium | reverse complement strand
TCTGTTGCTTGCGCAGTAACCAGTGCGTTCTCCGTAATCTCCAGACCGCCAGACTTACGGCCACGAATGCGGATATTGCCTCCTCCGGCTTTGCCATCGGCACTGACAAGACCATCGGTAAACGAGCTGATAGCGGTCATGTTGCCGCCAATTCCATCCGGACCGGTGCCTTCTGCAAGAAGCATCCCGGTATTCCCGACATGACCCGCGCCTGACAGCAGATCTTCGGTCTCCATCAAAATAGTGCCGCCCCCATCGTAACCGCTTACCGACACCGTACCGTCAATTGACATCGCTTTATGATGGCTGCTTGTTTGAACAAGCCCGCCAATACCATACTGGGTAGCCTCAGCCATGACACTGGCGCCGGGAGCTATCATCACGTTCTCAGCGAAACCACTGAAAGCGATACCGCCGCCGCCATGCGCTCCGCTGGCAATGATGTCACCGTTAACAGTTATACTGCCGACAACATCAATCGTAACATCGCCACCAACACCGGCAGGAGCGGATACGTCAATCAGACCGGGGAGATAAATATCATTTTTAAACTCTGTAAAACTGACAGAACCGCCATCTCCTCCGGCTTCTCCTCCGCGTGCGGAAATCAGAGGTGATGAGCTGGCAGACTCCCATCCGCCGGTGACTTCGATTGCGCCTCCATCACCTTCATAAATAGCATCAGCCTTGAGGTTCCCTGTGAGTGAAAGATTCTCGCCACCGGCAATGTTGATCGTCCCGGCGCCGTAATTACCGGACACGTTCGCATCACCGTCCATGCGAACACCGCCGTAGCCAGCGACCCTAATCTCGCCGCCCTTCCCGGCTGCAAACGCCTTCGCCTCCAGAAGCGCGGTTTCCTGCACCCAGGCCGATGTCTCGATTTTACCGCCGCCTTCCACACCGGAAGCTGAAATCAGTCCGGCAATCCGGCCACGAGCATTTTCGCCTTCACCGAGATAAACCTGGCCGCCAGTGCCTTTTTCCGTGGCATCGGCTGTGATGCGGCTGCCTTCTTCCGTGAAAGCCGAGTAGATGGATACGCTCCCGCCCCCGGCCTTACCGTCGGCGCTGACAATACCTTCGAGATCGATACCGCTCATTTCAATGCTGCCGCCGATCCCGTCTTCGCCAATACTTTCGCTAATGATTCTTCCGGTTGGGCCGACAATTACGGTTCCGTCATAATCGCCGCCGCGAAGATTTATGGCTCCGCCCTTATCGGGACCGGTGGAGGCAATCAGGCCATCGACAGTAAAGTCGGTATTGTGAATGTGGATGTTGCCGCCATTCCCGCTGCACCGGGCGGTAGAAATAATCTGGCCAGTCGGGGTTATTTCAAAGGAGAAATTATTAAAGCCAATGTTTCCACCGCCTTCTACCCCGACTGAAATCAGTTTCCCGGCAAGAATTACATCCATACCGTAGGAATCTCCGATTATGTTTCCACCGCTACCCGATTTAGTTGATTGAGTAATCAGGCGGGCAGCTTCTCCGGCAGTAAAATCGCGTTCAATATCAAGAGTAATATCTCCACCGTCGGCAGTCCCGTTTGAGAGTAACTTGCCATCAATGTTCACATATTGACCGTTATGTGTGAACTCGCCTGCGACACCGCATTTTGCAAGCGAATGAACACGACCGGTATATCCGTTATCCGTTACCTCATATGCGTTTACGCTTAACTCGACGACATTGGTGTTTCCGGAAGAAATCACCAGGACATCAATAGTGGTATTGATCCGGCCACCACCGAGATCTCCACCATCTCCGGATTTTTTTGCTACGCTGTAAACGCGGCCGCTCTTTTCAACATGTGTATCTTCGACCCCGGCCGATATGTCGCCGCCGCCTTCAGTCCCGACTGACATCACCTTGCCACCGACCTTTACCCGCGAGCCCCTGACCGATACATCCCCACCAGTTCCCGCCGAGGACTGGCTGAGAATACGCGAGGTCTTATCCATATCGACAAGTGATGCGGAGACTTCAATTTTGCCTCCTCCAGCCTTGCCTTTCGAGATTATTCTCCAATTGAGCTGCAGGCTTTCATTTGCCCACAAGTCAATCTTTCCGCCAGCACCTGATTCACAAGTATTGGAGATTATTCTTCCGCCAGTACCCAGATCGATGTCCATATTGCTTTTAAGAGTAATATCACCCCCGCCTTCCTTGCCGTAAGAAAGAATGCGTCCGTCAATTTTTGTATCGGAAAAATCGTCAATAAAAACATCTCCGCCCTTGCCGCTTTCAGTTGCGCGAGCTATCAAACGACCATTTTTAGTGATTTCAAGCCTGTCTGATTGAATATTGATATCGCCTCCGCCAGTAGCGCCATCCGCAAAGACACGGCCATGCAGCAAAGCCCCGCCCGCATTGTCGATATTGGTGATTTTGATATTGCCGCCTTTACCCTCACTGGAGTTGGCTTTCAACCTGCCTTTAGTTTTTAATTCATAATGCTGGCTGGCAACCTCAATCTCGCCTCCTCTGGTATTGCCATGAGCCCGGGCCTCGCCGCTTTGTTTGATTGTTTCAGCCGCAAGGATAATCTTGCCGCCTTCCTCGCTTACCGAAGAAGCATCGAGCACACCGGACATGTTTATGGTACCGGAAACCAGACTGGCCGCGTTATGGGCGCTCATGATGATCTCGCCGCCCTGCGCGGTAATGTGGCCGCTGTTTTCCAGCAGGCGCTCATGCTGCAGACCGTCAAGTTCAATTTCGAGCAAGCGGTCACCATAAAGGTCGACCGTCACCTTATCGCCCGAGGCCAGCGCCACTTTGCCGAGCCTTGCCCGGATAACGCCTGAGTTGCGCACCGTTGGCGCAACGAAAGCCGCCAGTCCGGCCTCGGCCACAGTGACGGTTCCGTTAAGCTCAATTGCCGCATCGCCAAAATTCTCCAGCGCAAATATTCCATCTCCATCCATAAAATCCTCAACTGCCAGATCACCGGTAGAAGCGATAATACCGCCGACATCGACGACCGAGCGTTCGCCGAACAACACGCCGTTACGATCAAGGATCATTAACTGACCATTGGCTTTAAGAGTGCCCATGATACGAGAAGGATCTGAATGATCACCGACGATCTTGTTTACCGTCAGCGACGAAGTATCAGGCTGGTGGAACTCGGCCCTTGCCGCGTGGCCGATATCAAAGCGATCCCAGTTTATATAAGCCCGCTCGCTTGATTGATGCACATCGAGCTTACCTTTCGCCGGGTGCTCTACCGTCGCCGAACCAGCGACCACTTCTTCACCAACCGGAGTACTGTAATCACTAAACTCGTATGCCCCGAGCGCCGTGTCTGATATCAGGCATGTCGCAATCGCGGTTGAAATAAGAAAAGCATTAAATTTGCGCGTATTTTTCATGACTGTCGTTTCCTCTTTGAAAATTAAGTATCAAAACGGTAACGGTAGCGACGGCCTCTTGTTCCGCGCTCGGAGTCATGGAAATTTGCCACATTTACGGAGAATTGCTTGCCGCTGGAAGTTGAATATAAATCAGGTTAAATTCTTAGTTGAAAATATCCATCTGCCCTTTTTTACGGGCTCGTTTCAGAAAGCGTGCAGCGTTGAGCTGGTCGATAACCGGCTGAGCCATCCCCGGAGACCGCCCAAGTAGCAGATCAGTTACAAGTGTTGCAGTCGCAATGCTTGAAACTATCCCGTGAGAGCCGTGGGCAGTTGTCAGGTAAAGCCCCGGCACATCCTTATCTTGTCCCAGTTTCCACGAAGTCAGGTCTGGAACCGTCCCGGCTATCGGAAAGTGGTCATTGGCTGTAGTCCGAAGTCCCGCTCTGGCATCTACAGCATGGATTGAGCCATCCGCATCCGGCAAAGACTCCCGGAGCTTGCCGATAATCTCGTCATTATCTTCTTCAAGAACATCTGTGTGAGTCAGCCATTTCTGAAAGGTCGAGCCAAGTGTATGAACCCCGTTCTCGCCCGGTGAGATATAACCTCCATAAACAATGTTACAAGCGACATCATCACCAAAACCGCTGTCTTCGGCCTGAATAATCTGGCCGCGCACCGTATGAACCGGAAGCCAGCGCGTCTCCTCAAACCACTTGGCCCCTTCACCGCAGGCCAGAATAATCGCATCAAACTGCTGGCCCAGCACCAGCCAGTCGTCCTGCCGCCGTTTGATATCATGCATCATCAGCTGCACACCGAGATGCACTTCAATCCCTTCGGAATAGGCAGCGCATAGAGCCGCAGGTGAAACACTGCCAGCATCCGGCAGATATAGTGCCTGATGATGGACCGGGACTCCGGCGACCTGACTTGCCTGCTGGTCATCAAGATAACGCATGTGATCGCTATGCCATCCCCAGTTTTGCCAAACGTTGCGAAGACGCTTTTCTTTCATTGCTGAATTAACCAGATGCAGCGTGCCGCAACGCTTGTATTTAATGTCATGCGTTTGCTGCAATTCCTGAATAGTGCGGACAGTCATTGAATAAGCCGAAGAATAAAACTCACTCTCCGGCGTACGTCCCGATGAAAAGCGAGGATTAAAAATACCGACCGGATTTCCTGAGGCACCGCCAGCGACATCATCAGTAGCCTCATATATTACCGACTTGATGCCATGCTTTTTAAGCAGCCACGCGCAAGCCGTGCCTGCCAGCCCGGCGCCGACAATGCAGACTTTTTTAATTTTTTGCTCAGTATTTTCTTCAGCCACTTCCGGCTGAGTTATCAGATTTCCAGTTAGCATGTGCCTTTTCTGACCGAATCCTTTGATTCTTTCAACTGTAAATCCGGCATTGGCCAATCCATTCTTTACTACGCCCGCTGCCGTAAAGGTCGCAAACGTGGCCTCTGGACTGCTTAAACGGGCCATTTCGGCAAAAACCTGCTCGCTCCACATATCAGGGTTTTTTGATGGGGCAAAACCATCGAGAAACCAGGCGTCCACTTTTATCTGCATTTCCGGCATCGCTTTGTTAACATCATCAAAGATCAATACCAGACGAACTCCACAGCCTAATTCAATCGGGTGGAAACCGGGAATTCGGAGAGGATATCGGGTGAGCAGCTTATCGACATTCTTGTACTGTATATATGTAGCTATCTCCTCATGGCTCAGCGGATATTTCTCAAACGAGAAATAATCCAGCTTCTGCCCCGCCCCGGCAGCGCTTTCAAACAAATCCCAGGAAAGAAGGAAATTAAGCCCCGTGCCAAAACCTGTTTCAGCAACCGTAAAACGATCAACATCTCTCCACGCCACAGGCAGGTTGTTGCCTTTCAGGAATACGTATTCGCTTTCTTCCACTCCGTTTTCGGTCGAGAAGTAAATATCGTCAAACTGTTCTGACCTTGGGGAACGGGTCATCGCTTAAGGCTTCACCTTGTTTTTAAAAACACAGGGACTATAGTTTTAAACTCCAAATATAAAAAACCAAAAGCAAAGAGCCATGAAAGATAATCCATTACTGACGACCTCTGACCTTCCGAACCACGCTCCGCATTTCGATCTGATTAAAGAGGAGCATTTCCTTCCTGCTGCCGAAGCCGCCATTGAAGAAGCGCGAAAACATATATCAGCGCTCAAAACCAATGAGGCGGAACCTGACTTCGAAAACACGATCGTGGCTCTTGAAACTGCCAGCGAAACACTTGGTAATGTGATGGCGATCTTTTATAACCAGTTGTCCGCCAACGGCACTGATGGGCTTCATGAACTGGCGGGCAAGATCGGTCCGATGAGTGCGGCTTTTTCAAGCGAAGTCGTACAGGACGAGCTTCTTTTCGCCCGTATCAAGGCAGTTTACGACAAAAGAGAGGATCTTGTACTCACTCCCGAAAGCGACAAGTTACTCGAGGAAAGCTATAAAGGCTTCGTCAGAGGTGGTGCACTTTTAGGTCCGGAAGACAAAAAACGCCTGCGTGAAATTAACGAACGCCTTTCCATGCTCAGCCCTGAATTCATGAACAACACCAAAAAAGCTATCGAGGCTTTTGAACTGGTAATTGAAAATAAAAATGAACTGTCAGGCCTGCCGGAAAACACTATCGAGGCCGCTAAAATTGCAGCCGAAGAAAAGGGCTATAAAGATAAATGGTTACTGACCCTGGATATGCCTATGTATATCCCGGTTTTGCAATATGCCGATAACCGGGAAATCCGGGAAAAGCTCTGGCGTGCTTATTCCAGCCGCGCATGGAATGGCGAATTCGACAACTCCAAAAACGTGCTTGAAATAGCCAGTCTGCGCTATGAACGGGCAAAGCTGCTGGGCTACGACACCCATGCTGACTTTGTGCTGGAAAAACGAATGACCGAGAAACCGGAAACTGTGTGGCATTTCATCAACAGACTTAAGGGTGTTTATCTTCCTGAAGCCCGAAAAGATCTGGAGCGCTTAAAGGAATTTGCCAGAGATAATGGCGGGCCTGAAGATCTCCAGCCATGGGACGTTTCCTATTATGCAGAAAAGCTAAAACAAAAGCTGTTTGAATTCTCAAGCGAAGATTTCCGCCCTTATTTCCCGCTTGATAACGTATTGAAAGGCGTATTTGAACACTTCAGCAAGCTGTTTAACGTGTCGTTCCGGGAAAC
>CAZJRT010000108.1:0-6586 GCA_964548445.1 uncultured Pseudobdellovibrionaceae bacterium | reverse complement strand
AATGAGCCGCAAAAACAGCGGCCGGTGCAGCCAGATTTGCCCAGCTACCTACTACCCAGAAGAAGAATGTTGCGGTTACCACGGTGTTTGTTGCGTGCAGGTCCAATCTTGTTTTTCTGGCAACAAGAACAGAAAAGCACAAGACTGCCAGAAAAGTTGCGCTGATTCCCGTTAGTTCTGCAACCGGCAAAAAAGCGAGTCTTTGCAGCAATAAAAACAGCCCTATCGGAACAAAGAGATTGTCCAGACCCTTCCAGCTCACAGCTTCAATGAGAGTGCCAAATAGCGCGATAATGAAGGCAACCGGCGGCACAGCTTCGCGAGGCATGTCCGAAAGCATCAGCAGGACGATCATCGAGAGCAGCCAGGCGGTAAGGAAAAAGAACGCGCTGCCTTCGCAGCTTTTTTTGCCGTCCTCGACCATGAAGGAGAAGCGGGCATACCCCGTGCCGATAAGTGCCGCGGCTGCGTCGCTCAAGGTCAGTATCAACATGGGAAGTACGTAGAGGATCGCCTCGCCTTCACTTAAATAAAACAGCAGCCCTATCGAGAGAGCAAAGAAAATCTCGCCGAAAGAACGACGGGCGACACCATGCATAGCACTGCCCAGTCCTGTTTTTAGTGAGGATGATATCCTGATTAAGGCCATAATGAGAATGGCGCAGGAGCACAGAAGAACGACTTCCCAGCTTTCTGTGAAAATAACAGGAAATGTCAGAGAATAAAGGCCAAGGCCGGTATGAATAACTTTTCTTTGAACTTCGCTGTGAAGATTCAGCTTGCGGCCGATCAGCCTCATGGCAGCGAAAATGCAGATCAGCAACACAAGCGAAGCAATGATTTTGACAAAACTTACGATCATCTTGCTTTCTCCACTACAAAACGTGAATAAAAGAAAGCCTTGTCCTCGGCGAAAAGCCGATCCGCAAAGGCAGTATCACAAACAATCTGTTTTTGGAGCGCTTGCGGGCAGAATCGGGGAACCATCATGTTCCAGTAGGCAAAACGAGCTCCGTGATTGGCGCAGCTAAGGAGCTTACGGTATAGAGTCTCATATGCTTCTGGCGACATATACTCGAAAATATCGCTAAGATTAAATGCGTCCGCCTTCTCGCTGCCCGCGGCAAAATCCTCGACTGACTGGCTCCTTATTTCCAGCCTGTCGAGATTGGCGCGTATAGCCTCAAAATTTTCGGCTCTTAAAGCAAAAGGCAAAGCAGAGCAGTGGGTTCCTGTCAGTATCCATTGCAGATATGGGTTATCCGCTGGGTTAAGTTCGGTTAAGGCATGGGCAGTCCGCCTTGCCACATGAGATGAGACGCTATCCTCAACATAATCGAAAAAGGCGGGGTCGCGCCCGTGACGCCCCATAACCTGCTTTGAAAAGAAAATCGCTAGCAAAACCTGCCAGCGGCGATTGTTCCAGCGCTGTTCAAAAAACCGCTTCCGCTCCTCCAGGCTTTTATCTCCCAGCAATTCGTCAACGGTCTTGCGGGAATGGACCAGCGGCAAAACAGAGTTCTTGAAAATCCGGAAATATCTTTCGAATTTTCCTATACCGCCGATACCGTATTTCTCAACCTCACCTAACTTACCGCTCCAGAAAACAATGCTTTCATCGTCAAGCGAGACATAGCATTTTTCCAGCAGAACTTTGCGTCGGCTGCTTTTCTTAGAGCCTACCAGTTCCAGTAATTCCCCGTGTTGCAAATTCCGGTAGGCGGCAACGCGTAGCTTCAGGCATTCAAGCTGGGCGCCGGACAGGTCCAGAGCGATTACTTTTGCGGGATTTCGGGTCAGCATTGACAGGGCATTATCCCCGGCAGAAGCAATCGAGACACAAACATCGCCTTCTCCTATATCGAGAGCGTTCAAAAGGATATCCGCGTCCTCCCAGCATTGGGCATAGCGGATAAGGTTGAAATCGGCCTTGTTTTCGACTTCGCTATTGCTCATGGCTTCACCTTGACGACGCTGCCGCTTGCCCCGTCCATTTCGACGACGTCACCGGTTTTAAGCCAGTCCATGACATCCGCAATGGCAACGATAGCCGGAATGCCCATTTCCCTTGCGACGATTGCCGAATGGGAGAGCAGGCTGCCGCGCTCCACAAGTATTCCCGAAGCATTGCTGAAAAGGGCGATCCAGCCAGGGTCTGTATGCCTTGCCACTAATATTTCACCGCTTTGCAAAGCCTCTTTCCTGGGGTCGCTGACCACACGCACCTTGGCTTTGACTATGCCGCTGCAACAGCCAAGTCCCTGCCTGCTGTCACCTTCAGCATTAGCCGTCTTCCCGCGTAACCGCTCTTTTAGTAAATATGGAAGAACAGCTCCGCTGGTCTCAAAACGGTTTGGCAGATCTGAAAATAAATTAAACTTCACCTGATCTTTACACCTTAAGTCAACAAGCCCTTTCAGATCATAGGTGGATACCGTCCCCTCAATTGCGCCAAGTATTTCGTCGATTTGCAGGTAAAAGATATCGCGCTCGTTCTCCAGCAAACCTTCCTTCACGAAACCCTTGCCAATATGCAGGCAAATCTGACGGACGCGCCCGAAAACCCTTGTGCGCTCAAAACGAAGGTTTTCACGGTCACGAATGCGTGCCTTGGCAAGGCGCCCCCAAAACAGGGCAGCGGCTTTCTTGATTCTTTTTTGCTCAAGTATGTTTACGAGCTGGGATTCTGGATTTACGTTTCGAGCGTTATCGGACCCGCTATCCTTCCGGGCCATAAATCCGATAGCTTGTAACAGGCTTGCCGGATCTTCGTGCAGGGTAAGACTTTCCAGCTTTAATTCCTGGGTGCAGCGGTCTCCGAACTTTGCAAGATATTCATGGAACTCCTTTTGCAGCTCGGGGGATTGCTCCAGAGCGTTTATATCTCCTTCAATAAGGCTTTTGATAAGCTTTCTGTTACCTCTGGCAATCCCCGCCATGTGACGGATACGTTTCGATGGCTCAGCCGAAATGATGTCACCCTGACCGATCATAAAATCGTTATGAATTGTCTGCCCCATTTTTTCGCCGCACCATTTTTTCAGGAGTTTCTGCGAAACTCCGAAAGCAATCATGCACAGAAAATCATTGATAATCGGCGCCTGCCATCGGCTCAGCAATTCCCGTTCAAGCATGCGGTAATACTCGCCAAGCTCTTGCAGGTTTCTTTGGTTCAGAGGAGGCTCGGGATTATCGAGGACATTGCTGAGCCGGTTGTAGAATGAAGCGATCCGGTAACGCAAAATCAACGCGTTGCCAAAAAGGCGTAGACATGTCCTCGCAAGTCGCACGGCATCTAAAGTTTTCGCCGCAACGCCATGTTTGATCGGAGCGATTTCCTGCGCCAGAGTTTGCGGCAGTGCCTCGCTAACGCCCATCATCTGTTCCATGAATCCGCGGTTAAGAGTGAACCCCGGATAAAGCGCGAGAACCCTGTACCAGTTTAAAAGGTTGTAATAAACATGGCCGTGAATGTGTCCCAGCATATTGGTAAAAGCCTGGCTGTTTTCCGTGATCTCACGTCCGGTCACACCCATCAGCGAAGAAAAGGATTTGTACACTTCTGCATAAACGTATCTGGCGAAGGAGAACGTCAGAGGTGAAGTAACTCCGCTATAACTTTCCACGATATTGGAATTATCCCAGATGACGGTTTTCCCCTTACTTACCAAGGTCGTTATCGGGCGGGACTGCAACAAGTAAAGATTACCTTCATGAAAGGCCCACTCAATATCCTGCGGGCAACCGAAATGCTTTTCGCATTTTAATGCTAGTTCGGCCACCTTGCTTTTCTGCGTTTCGGACAGGACGGCTTTTTTTCCTACAAGCTCCTGGGAAACAGGCTGGTCTTCACGGTCTATATAATAAGTGTCGCCGTTTACCTGCCCGCTCACCAGCTTGTCCGCAAGACCTTTTACCGCCATTACCGCTATGCGGTTTTTGTCGTGACTTACAGGATCTACGGTGAAGGCAACACCTGCGGTCTGCGCATTAACCATTGCCTGAACCAGTACGCCGGGGGCAGAGACAGGGGCGTTAATTCCACGCTGAGAGCGATACTCTTTGACGCTGTCGACAAAAGCCGATTTCCAGACATCCTCAACCTTGCCCGTGACATCTTCCGGCTTAACATTCAAAAAGCTTTGCAACTGCCCGGCAAACGAACTACCCGAACCGTCTTCATCTATTGCCGAGGAGCGTACTGCATAAGGCCCTGAACCGAGCTTCGCCAGTGCCGTTTCCACCGCTCTCTCAGCGTTTTTTTTAAGCCCTTTTGAATGAAAGGCCTGCGGCGTGACGACGAACCAAGGGGGAATAGGAAAGCTTTTTCCGAGCACAGCTAGAGCGTGCGCCTTTCCGCCCATGCGGGAGAGGTCCGCTTCACTGTTCGGCCAGAGCAGGAATTCTTCTACATCCATGCCTTGACTCCCATCGGGATGATCCCGAGAAAAAGGTAAATGCTAAACACCCACAGACCCGAAACATTTTCCAACAGCCTTGCCCCTTTAATGTCAGGGACCCTGTAAAAACGATAAGCTGATACCGCCATGCATACTGCCATTGTGCCAAGCGCTGGCACCGCCACGTGAGTGAATCCGATATCTCCCGCTACCACCACCGCGCATACAAATCCTGCCAAAACGGCAGAACCCCATGTCAGCAGAGCCTTCTTTATACCCCAAGCTGAGGAATAGCTTTCAACGCCCTGCCTTTCCATTTCCGGAGCCCAAGTTTTGCGCCCGACCTCAATAACTGCGCCATTAAAAAAACTGACGATCAGAAACCAGACAAGGCCAGGAGGCACCTCGCCGGTTTTTACCAGCCAGTCGCAGGAAGTAGCAAAAAAATCAATCAGCGGCATAATCAGCATATGGCTGACCATATAAAGAAACGGCCTGTTTTTAAGCCATGCAGGAGCAAAAAACTCGGCGCTCATCAAAGCCATGTATACCCAGACGATTACCAGTAAGAACGAAAGTGCCGGAAAATACGCCAGCACCACAGCCATTTGCATCAGGGCCAGACCGGCTCCCAGAAAAGCCAGCTCTTTTAACCTTATGAGGCCGCGGGGGACAGGCCGCTCTGGACGGTAACGGGCGTCTTCATCGGCATCCTTAAATTCATCGGCTATGCGAAGCTGCATGAACAGGGTCATTAGTACCGCAAAGCTTACGGCAAAAGCGGGAAACTCCGGAAATTCCCGCTCTCCACGCAGCAGCGCCGAAAGACATACGGCCGAAGATGAAAACGCTACGATCAGAACTCCGTGCTTTATTAAAGGAAAGCGTTCTTTCTGATAAATCCATAGCCGCGAGAATAATGACAAATCGCTTTTAATCGCCGCTTTTTGCATTGCGCCCCCTCGCCAGTTTCTGGTGCGCACCGGCGAACTGCCCGGCGCATATAGCACCGATCAGTGACAATTCGCCTGCAAGGCAAAGCGCCGCGCAGACTTCGGCTAGAGCGTGAACCTTGCCTTCACCATGAAGGCCAAGAATTCTGAGGCCCGCGCTTTGGACAGGCAGCTTTGTTCCACCCCCCACAGTGCCGATAATGATATTCGGCAAAGTTACCGATACATAAAGGCCGCCCCCCTTCAATTCCATGCGGGTTACGCCAACACTCGATTCGGAAGCACAGGCGGCATCCTGGCCGGTTGCCAGATAAAGCGCTGTCAAACCGTTTGCGTAATGACCCTGCACGCCAATCGTGCCACTCATCACCCCTCCGAGAGCTGACATGCGCCAGTAATTGTTCATCGTTTCGATATCGGTATGCAGGTACTTGCCAATCAGTTCATTAGAAAGCAAAACTTCCGCAGTGGCTTTTTTGCCGCGAACGGTGAAAAACGAGGCAGCTGATGCCTTCTTGTCGCCAGAGAAATTGGATTCCAGAAACCAGTATTCAGGCTTTTGCGGGCTGTTTTCGACGATGTACTGACAAAGCGCCTGCGTCGCGATAGTGCTCATATTCTGGCCCGAAGCATCGCCTGTAAAGTATTCGCAAATCAAATAAACGTGATTGCCCTCTATGTGAGCGCGAAGCTCGACCAGCTTTCCGAAGCGGGTTGTCGCTTCGGCGGCTCTCTTGAGGTTGTCAAACTCGCGTCCAACCCATTCGGTAAAAAAGCCAGCCTCGGTAACTGTCCTGAAAGCAAAAGCCGGTGTCCGGCTAAGTCCTGTGTTAAGTAAAGCCGCGGTGCATCCGCCGCTTTCGCTAATGAGACGGGCACCTCTGGCATGCGAAGCAACAAGCGTGGCCTCGGTGGTGGCCAGCGGCACATAGTAATCGCCTTGTGCGAAAATCCCGTTCACACGCAAAGGCCCAGCTATGCCGACAGGGATTTTAATTGTGCCAATGCAGTTTTCGATATTGTTCTGATAGATCTCGATATTGGCACGGGTATAATCGTCCGCTATAAGATTTTTGTCTTCTTCGTGAGCTGAAGTATTGTTCAGCAGGATATTCCAGTAGTTTTCAAGTGCCTTGACGCTTAAGGTTTTAGAGGGACGCATTGACGGGGATAATGGTAGATCCCGCTTGGGATTCTGCCTTGCTTTTATCTCCTCAGCAGTAAACTTTTCGC
>CAZJRT010000107.1:0-6623 GCA_964548445.1 uncultured Pseudobdellovibrionaceae bacterium | reverse complement strand
TCTTCCGTTTTTCTGGAGCCGGTATCACTAGGCTTCTATGCCTTTATTTCAGGTCTCTATTTCGTTTCGATGAAAAACAGCCTGCCGAAATTACAAGTAAGTTTCGCCATATTTCTTACATTGCTGCTTATCTGGTTAGGTGATGCACGTATGGCATTCGGCTCGCTGGTGCTGGTCATGCTTTTTCGTTTTGCTTTTGCCCGGCTTGATCACCGCCTGACTATTTTGTTCTTTCCGCTTACTCTTGTTTTTGGACTTTTCGTTGTGGAAAGCGGCTTGTTTGATCTCAGCGGCGAAGGGATTGGCGCACGCATTCTCTGGACTTTTGAATGGCTGCGAAACACCGAAGAAAGCCAGTTTTTTGGACTGAAACCATATTCAGTTCTTATGGTCGACCCCGGCTTTTTGTATCTGCTTGGCTCTCAGGGAATATGGGGGTTTTTGCTGTACTGGCTACCGCCGATATTATTCAAAAGCAAGCTTTCGAAGGAAGCCAGAGTCTACTGGTTTGGCGCTTCTATTTTCCTGAGTTTTGGATTCATGCTTTCTTACGCAATTTTTACAATCAAGACCGCAGCGCTACTCTGGTTTTGTTACGGATATGTCATTGCCCGTACCCGCCATCTAAAACACATGCAAGAAGAAGCTCTATGAAAAAAATTATTTTTACTTTGCTGGGCCTTATAGTGCTTGCGCTGCCCGCACAGGGGCAGCGGTCGGGTCCTCAAAGACTTCAAGTAGAAGGCAATCGGTTACAAACGGAAGATGGCAGACCTGTAACCTTGAGAGGGGTAAGCCTGTGCAGTCTGTCCTGGCATAACCCGATCAGTCTTTTGCGATCGCTAAACAACCCAAAATCCGATTGGAAAGTTAATGTTGTACGCTTGCCGGTTCAGCCCGAAGAATGGGATCGTCTGGGTCCCGATGCCTATATCAGAGAGCGGCTTGATCCGGCTGTGGCCGAGTGCAAAAAGAAAAAAATATATTGTGTAATCGACTGGCATGAAATTGCCGATTGGGACGAAGCAAATACAGAAAGAAAACTGAAAAATTTTTGGAGAATTATTGCGCCTCGCTATGCAAATGAACCTTTAATCCTCTATGAAATTTTCAATGAACCGATTGGCCCGCAGGAACGTGAAAAAAAGAACTGGCTTATCTATCGTGCTAAAGCGCAAAAATGGATTGATATGATCCGGCAAGTGGCACCGGAAACCGTTTTACTTGTCGGCTCTCCTCACTGGAGCCAGATGCCCGCATTTGCAAAAGAAGATCCATTAAAGGGTAACAATCTGGTTTATGTCCTGCATCTATATCACGGCTGGAAACGTGAGAGCTGGGATGACCTTTTTGGCAACGCATCTCTGAAAATCCCCTTGTTCATCTCCGAATGGGGATGGAGTTCAAAAGTACAGAATTTAGGCCAGCCGTTTTACGGAACCCTTGATGAATATGCCATACCATTAAAAGACTATCTGGAAGCACGCCCGCATATCAGCTGGACGGCATGGAGCTACGATCCGGAATGCGGCCCGGCAATGCTGGGCAAGGATAAAGAAATGGGTGATTTTGTCCGTTCCTGGCTAAAAATTCCCCCTCCCCGTAAAAGGGAGGGAGAAAGAGTTGGGGGATAGAAGTAAGTTGTTATGGCCGCTATTACCTAAATCACTGCAGCATCTGTAAACTGGAGATCCTCGGTATTAGTGTTTTCAATAGTAACAAGGGTGACCGCTTCCGCATCAGGAGCATTGAAGCCAACTTCCACATTTGCTCCATTCTGGGTAAGCGTGACATCACCTTCAGCCAGAGCTGTTTCAAGATCGCTCATACCATTGGCTGCCAGAAGTTCGGTCAAGTCGAGCGCGTCGCCAGTCTCGAATCCCTGGATGATGTCACCGGCATCAACAATATCCTCGTAGCGGAAGATATCGTTCCCGGCACCGCCATTGAGAACATCCGCTCCGGCGCCACCTGTCAGCACATCATCACCTCCATTGCCGTAAATGATATCCATACCATCACTGCCATAAAGGTTGTCGTTACCGTGCCAAAGGTGTACCTCACCACCGCCTCCTTCGAGCATTACTTTATACTGGCTGCTGTCGACCATACTAGTGTCCAGCATTTCGATACCGTTATCATTATAATTGATAACAAGAGTGCCATTGTCAGTGCGGGACATGAAGCCATTATCAAGCGTCAGTTCCATATGCTTTACGTTTGTGACATCAAGGCGATCAATGCCGTCGAAACCATCATAAAGCTGACTGTCAAAAGTAGAATGATACGAGCGGAACAATAAAGTATCCGTGCCCTCACCCATATCATAGACATCATCGGTATCAATCTGGCTGCTATAACCTTCAACGGTATCATCTCCTTCGGTGCCGATAATTGTATCGGACCGGCTGAAGGCATAGAAATTTTCGCCTTCGACTGGTTGCGGTGCTGGCTCAGGTGTTTCATCGGGATCGGGATCTGGTGCCGGCTCAGGATTTTCACCAGGATCAGGAGTGGGGTCAGGTGTAGTTCCAGGATCTTGATCTGGATTGTCATCAAGAGAAACAACTACCGACCCATCCTGCCAGTCAACGGTAAAGCTGCCATCTGCAAGGTTACTGGTATCAAACTCCCGCAGGCCCTCCGGGCCAAAGGTAATGGTCAGTTCTCCGGCGTCGGTTGTGCGCAGGAAGGCCTCATCAAGAATGACACGCGCACCACCTGTAGAAGCAGTCAGGTCAAGATGGTCAATCCCTGACAGGTTTGGATATTGTGCGCTGTCAAATGTCAGACCGGTGTTACGATAAAGCAAGGTGTCATAACCTTCTCCCAGTTGTATTACATCTCCCGCATCCATTTGTCCGGCCCATGTACGAACAATATCATTTCCATCTGTCCCGGTAATGGTTGTGGCTCCCTGATAGTTGTTCTCATCAATCCCGGTTACTGGCTCCTGCGCGCCGTCATCAGGATCAGTGTTCGGGTCAGTGTTTGAATCGTCATCAGGATCGTTTACCGGATCGTCATTAGATCCGTCGTCAGGATCGGTATTCTGATCAGGTGCACCGGGGGTCATATATTCCATTAAAGCGTCGATCGCTGGATCATGCTCGCTGCCCTGAGGGTTGATTTCAAAATAGTAATCTCCCCACCACGGGCCAGCTCCCCATAAAGTCCAGCCAAGCCAGGCTTCGCTATGGTTTTCCATGAACTGCATCATGTTACCCATTTCCTCAATTGACTGGGTATTGTCAGCTACACCGGCTTCACCAAGGAACAACTGGAAGCCGTTGGCTTCGGCCCAATCGGTGACATCAACAAGTCGAGAGGAACCCGCACCGGGAACGGCATAACCGCTGGTGCCGGAAGAATCGCTGTCCAGATACTGGTGAACGTCAAAAGCAAAATTATTCATCGGATCATGGAAACCTTCATAGGCCGAAGCGTTACCGCTTGAAATCCACGAGTGAGCCCCGGACCATGCGGTACCGGAGAGAAGCAGCTTGTTATTAACTCCATCGGATCTCAGATCGTTGACTACTTCCTGGGTTATATTCGCCCAATGTCCAGCGTCAATATGGTAGGGCTCGTTCATAAGATTAAACCAAACCGAATTGTCGCCACCAAATTCATTGGCCAGCTTGCCCCAGACGTCGCTCAGCTTTCCGGCATCAGTTACCTGCCCGTCATACCGGGCATAATTATGCAGATCGAGAGCGATGGTCATGCCATTTTCCTTGGCCCAGTCTACTGAGTCTTTCAGATATCCAAGGTATTCCTGATCAAGTTCCCCGTAAGCCTGAGGCTGTAATCGCTCCCACGTAAAGGGCAGACGAATAACGTTGGACCCAACGTCCTGCGCCCAGTAATTGTACTCTTCCTGTCCGGGAAGAACGTAGTCATGCCAGATGCGATCCCCTTCACCGAACTCCAGTCCAGCGAGATTAACCCCTTTGTATTGTACAGACATATCTTTACTCCACATTTGTTAAGTAAACTTCAACGCCGGTTGAAGTAATTTGCACGTATAGGCGCTTGTGATTTTAAAAAGCAAATTTTTAACTGTCGTGTTACTAGGATGCGGATATAGTATTATCAGTAACTTACTTCATGCTAAGCGATGTTTATTTTGAAGCCTTAAAGAGGTATGGGGGAAAGATGAGAAAACAGGTTTGCTGTCTCCGATATTTATTTGGAAATATTGAGTTTCCTGCAGCCGCGAGTACGCCTGAAGCAGCCGAAAAAAATTTTTACGAACCTGCACTTTTTTAGATGGAAAGTGCAGGAAAGACGATTTTTCAGCTGAACGAATCGTGAGGTTGCCAGTTAGAACTATCCGGATAAAAAGGATGCTGAGGCTATGCGAACCAGCCTTTTGCCGCTTGCTGCATGGCTTTGTCGGCGCTTCGGAATTAATAATCTTTGCAAGCCTGTCTATGGTGGACAGGGACTAATACTGATGTTTCACCGTTTTACCTGTGAGCCGGAAAAGCGCATAGATATCAGCGGTGTTGTCAGCAGTAATTTTCTTGAAAAACTCCTTTCTCATATCCGAACTACCGGCCCGGAGATTATTGCCTTGCGAGATGTACCACAGGCTATTGCCTCCAGGCGCCCCTTTGTTTGCCTGACTATTGATGATGGCTACCGGGACAACGCTGAAGTCGCCTTGCCGATTTTTCGCAGGTATGAGGCGCCAGCAACTATTTTTGTACCCAGCAGGGTTCTTGATCGCTCACTGGATGCCTGGTGGCTTCAGATTGAAGAGATAGCAAAAAACCAGACCTGTCCACGCAAGGCCTATACGAAGATGGTTCTGGCTGCGACGAAAAGCACTGTGGCTCTGGAACGTATGCGAGATTTATTTTTAGTGGATCAAAAGGATTTGAATGATCGATATTTTCTTAATGCGGAAGAAGTCCGAACCATTGCCAATGATCCGCTGATAGATATTGGCGGCCATACGATCTCTCATCCTCGCCTTAAAGATTTATCTGATAAAGAAGCTTTCAGCGAGATTATCAGGAACAAGCAGGATCTGGAAAAACTGACAGGCAAACCCGTTGATTGTTTTGCTTATCCATATGGGACCGTGGAGGCCTGCGGTATCCGGGAATTTACATACGCAGAAAAAGCTGGATATAAGATAGCGGTAACTACCCGTGACGGAAATATTCACGTTGATCATTTAAATTTTCTGACGGCTCTGCCTCGATACAGCGTGCGGGGCCATCTGGAGCATCCATTAATTTATGATATGCAAAGCTGTGGCGCATACCTGGCATTAAAAACCAGTTTTGGCCCGGCCACCGCTGTAATTTAGTTACTTTTACTATAACGGGAATTAGTAAACATCAGCCTGTTCTTAATATTCTTGAGGGAAAAGTAGAGGTTTTTATGCTGCTTCCAGCAAAGCTCGGCTCGTACGTTCAAAACAATTTCTTCCCTGTTCGCGAAGTAGTATTTGTATTCATAACTGCCTGTCCCGTAATCAATGTAATCAAATTCCGATGTTTGCTCTGATATCAAATCATAGTAGGGAACAAGCAGGCCAGGGGACATGGCTGCGTAATCGTCGTTATAGCTGAACAAGTTATTGTAGAGGATTTGATCAGGGCTTACGTATTTCAGGCTGTAAGCTACAGATTTGTCGCTCTCTTTAAGGTACAGCCGCGACAGGACCACGAAATCGTTATTAAGGTATAGATCTTTTATAAAACTTTTTGCTTTGTCGGATTTAAACGTATCCCATTTCCTTTGGTGAAAGCTGATGAACTCATCGATATATTCCTCTTTCTTTTCGGTAGTAAAGTCGTAGGCCAGTTCATCATTAAAATCCCTTTGAGCCAGCTTTTCTTTTCTTTTCAGCTTCTTGTACTTTCTGCTGAGAGAATTCATGAGCTCCTCATTTTTATAAATAAGGGGCTTTACCAGATAGGTATGGATATGGGGTTTATAGCTGAATTCCTGATCGAGGCGCCTCATCAGAAATCTAAAAAATTTACAATCAGGATAGATAAGCTTTAAGTTCAGTTCCAGTTTTTGTTCTATTAGAAAATTTGCAAACTCGAATGAGTAATCTCTATTCCGGCAAAGAATGCAGAACTTGTCATAGAAATCAGGATCAGATCCTATCGCATGCAGTCTGCCGTTCTTTTTATACAAAGGGGCCAGTAACTGTAGTTCGCCTTCTTTCCACCCGGCGATAATGAACAGTTCTTTTTTATCTCCAAAATACTTAAGCCAGGTAGAACACCACTCGTATGAAGTGTTATAGACTCTGCCTGCGTCACTATATAATTGCCGCCACTTTTCCTCTAGCAAAGGAGAAATGTCGTTATAAATTTTTAAATCCAAATTCATTTATCTGATCCGACATGCCGTTGTTATTCGAGCATCCCGGTGCCTTAAACACCGATAAGAGAGCAATAGTAATTACTCTCTCGAATCTGTTAACTAATCGGGAGAAGCTTCGATCCAGTAGTATATTAAATAAATTGAAAGACGCAAATTCGCTGTAACAGGCCCCCGGAATGGGCCAATTGGCAGGTGGCTCCCCGGGCCGGATTCGAACCAGCGACCAAGCGGTTAACAGCCGCTCGCTCTACCACTGAGCTACCGGG
>CAZJRT010000106.1:0-6638 GCA_964548445.1 uncultured Pseudobdellovibrionaceae bacterium | reverse complement strand
CGCCTGTTGTGCAGGTTGTCCCATTATAGATACAGCCTGGATTAGTGCATATAGCATCAGGATAAGCGCCGCGAGGGTACGTCTCAACGATAACATGACCTTGAGAGACCGGCGTTCCGCATACTCCAGGATCTAGCAGCCATGCAACTGTCAGCTGAACCTCAAATGTCGGTTCAATATAATCAGGCCACCAGGGTGGATCTTCGTACGCAATTTCTATAAGGCTGGTCCAATCTGGCGGTTCTTCACAGGGGTGGGGCAAGATTCTGATCTCCTGAATAGCGGCAAGTTCATTAAAAGTGAAGAACCCGTCCCATTCATCCTGCAGGAAGCTCCAGCATTTTGCCACGTGCCAGACTTCAGACATCAGGGAGCAGGAGCCATCATTTGTGATGCCGGTTCTGTCCCGGCCTCCTAGATAAGTATGATCATAATTAGAGGCAAGATAGGTCGTCAAAGGTGCTATCACGGAATTTTCAAGCGCCCGGTCCAATGACATTGGGTCATGACCTTCTAGTGCGCCCCACGACTGATTCTCGCTTAAAATAGGGCCGGCAACTGTCGCGGTATGATGAACGTAAGTATCAAAACACGAATATTCCAGAATACTGTCGGGTTTAAAAATAAGGCTTTGATTGACTACATTTTCGTAGTTAGCCTCTAAAAGCGCCTTTGCTTCAATCGATTCCCATATCTGCGGGTCGCAAGCCTCTTCCTGTGCCCTTGCTGACAGGGACAGCATGAAAACTGCTGAGAAGAAAATGGCCACTATGCTTGTTAGTTTGTACACAGCGGGAAAGGCCCCCCTTTTTAAATGATGCGAATAACCCGCTATAATTATAATACTATACCAGTCTGCTTAGCAGTAGCAAACTCGGCTGAATTAAAATGATCAACTATTAGCTGGAAACTTCAGCTGTCTGTATGAGGCAAGTTACTGTGACGCTGCTATAATTCTGAAAAATGATCAGGGGCAAATTACTGATTTGCAAGCAGAAATTCTCCTAAAATTTTCCTTAATTTCTTATATCTGTTAAACTTCTAGTAAGATTAGAATTCATGAACTGGAGGTGAATGTTATGGCTGCCAAAATAGGTTTGCTATACTTTAATGAACTGGATTTCAGAATGCCCCCGGTTTTGGTGGAAGAAGGGGAGTATAGCCACAATAAGGAAATAACCCGAACTGTTCCCCTGAATGTGCCGGGGAATGGACGTTATACTTTTCAGGTTAATATGCGTAAAAGTCAGGACGGCAGATTATACATGACGCTGTCTCTTTACGATGATCAGATTCTGCTCGTGGACCGGCGGGAAATGCCGATGGCGGAGCTATTGACGGCATATCAGGAAAATGGCCTTGAAGGGTTATCTGAAATAGTAATGCCGATGGCATATAAATGGATTGCTGAAAATAATGACGATTTCAGAGATCTTTTACTGGACAGTATTGTAAAAGTATTCGGCGATCTTCAGAAAGCAGAAGATAACAAGGATCCCTCAAAGGGAAAGAAATCCAATGTGGCGGCTTTACCACACCGTTATTACCATTTGCACAGATTGAACGCAGCTTGAATTCTCCTTTTATCTAAACTTCAGCCCGCCTTCAGGCGGGTTTTTATTTATACGGTTTCCTTGACATACACGTCTTTGCGACATATAAAAACGCTCATTCCCAAGAAAGACCCTCTGTTAAGGGGGCGTTGGCTTGGATTAAGCCAAACCTGGTCTGGTCTATTGGGACAATAATTTAACGAAAAGGTAAAAGCTTATGAGCGGAAAACGCACGAGTTCCAAATATAAAATCAATCGTCGCCTGAATTGTAATCTATGGGGACGCCCTAAATCACCTTATAATCTGCGTCAATCGGGCCCTGGGATGCATGGCTCACGCCGTACCAAGCCGACTGATTATGGGTTGCAGTTGATGGCCAAGCAAAAGCTGAAGGGCTATTACGGTAATATAGGCGAAAAACAGTTTCGCCGTTACTATCAGGAAGCTATTCGTCTTCGTGGTGATTCCGGTCAAAATCTTATTGGACTTCTGGAGCGTCGTCTGGATGCGGTTGTTTACCGAGCAAAATTTGCTCCTACGGTATTCGCAGCGCGCCAGCTGGTTAATCATAACCACATTCTTGTAAATGGTCAGCGGGTTAATATCCCGTCTTACCTGATTCAGGAAGGTGATGTTATTGAAGTAAAGGAAAAGTCAAAGCAGATGCCTTTGGTCATGGAAGCAATAGGCCTGCCTGAAAGGGACTTTCCTGAGTATATCCAGGTTGATGACAAATCATTCAAGGCAACTTATCTGCGGACACCTAAAATAGAAGATGTTCCGTATCCGACAATGATGGAGCCAAGTCTGGTTATCGAATTTTATAGCCGATAATTTTTTGGGTCATATGTTAGCGAGTTACCAGTTTATGCTGGTAACTCGTTTTTACTATCTGGAGGGCGGCTCTTTCTTGCCTTGAAATGCCGACAGTATGCCGTGCAGTGTGCGTACTTCCTGTTCGGTTAATCCGGCCCTGGAGTAAACATTGCGAATATTACGCATCATAGGCGGGCGCATATCAGGATTCCGGAAGAAGTGACTGGCTTCCAGATCTCTTTCAAGTCTTACAAGGAAATTTTCAATTTCAGCCTGCGTTGCCGGTTCACTGTCACCGGTTCGAAGAATTTCTTCAGGGACCTTAACTACGCTCATGTGCCATTCATAAGATAACAGCAATACGGCTTGCCCCAGATTCAGGGATGAAAAATCAGGATTAAGTTGAATATTTATCACTGCATGCGAGAGGGCAATATCGTCATTTTCCAGTCCGGTTCTTTCGGCTCCAAACAGAATTGCGGTTTTCTCTTTTTTGGCAATCCGGTCGCGAAGTTCATCGGCACTACTTCGTGCAGTGTAAATCTTCTTCACCTGATCGCGGTTTCTGGCAGTGGTAGCTGCAACAAAATGGCAATCCGCGATTGCCTCGGCTGTAGTTTCAAACACTTTAGGACCTGGCATGCGGTCAAGCGCTCCGGATGACATGGCCCGAGCTTTTTCGTTCGGCCATCCGTCACGAGGTCGGACCAGTCTTAAGTCACTCAGTCCGCAATTGAGCATGGCTCTTGCCGCTGCGCCTATATTTTCTCCCATTTGCGGATCTACGAGAACTATCGCTGGCGTTTCGCTGTTTGCCTCGATCATTTGCTTTTCTCTCTTCGTCATTTTCTCTCTTCGTCATAAAGGAACCTAAAAAAAACTATCAAAGTTGGTGCGCGCAAATTAGCAGATTAAGGAGATGATCAAAATGCGAAATTACATTTGTAGGGGCGTCTTGTTAGTGATCGCTGTCTGTTTCAGCACGGTGGCGTACGCACAGCCGCAGGATCAGGATAATGATGTAAAGCAATTAAAGCTGACTACGGAATTCATTGGTGCAGAAGGTGAAGTTATCGGCAGCGCTACTCTTGTCGAGGGAGTAACAGGGGTACTTATTAAATCCGAGTTTAACGGCTTGCCGCCCGGCGTGCATGGTTATCATATCCACGAAACTGGTGATTGCGGCGAACCAGGTGAATTTCAGGCAGCAGGCAGTCATCTGAACCCCGACAATGTTTCGCACGGTTTTTATCATGAAAATGGACCTCATCCTGGTGATTTGCCCAATATCCATGTTCCCGAAACTGGAAATCTTACAGTTGAGTTATACTCCGAAATGCTAAGTTTGGAGAAAGAGCAACAAGAGAGGGTTTATTTGCTGGATGAAAATGGCTCGGCCTTGGTCGTACATGAAAATGCTGATGACTATTTCTCTCAGACTTCAGGTAATAGTGGTGGCCGAATAGCCTGTGCTCCGATAACCAACGATAAATTACAGCAATAAAATCAGGATTGATGCTTTTCAAGCCAGGTCTTGAGGATTTCTTCCATCTTTCTGCGGTGTTCCGGCTTGGTGAAAGGGTGATCTGAACCCGGCAGAATATGCATCTCCTTATCCTTTTCGGGCAGAAGCGAATACAGATCCAGCTGGTGCCGGGGCGGTGTAGGGATATCATCCGAGCCAACGACTAACAATACGGGCATTGTTAGTTTATCTGCGTGCTCAAGAGCATCGTATTTCTTCATGCCGTCAAGCCATGAATAAGGGCGCAGACCTCTGCGTCCCGATCCATCCCAGGCTTCAACTTCCATAAAACCTGTATCGCGCCAGTTCTCATATATATCCGCTGGCAAGTTTTCCTGAAAGGCACGCTCCAGTCTTTTGCCACTGGTCACAGCAGAGCAGGGGAACAACAAAGATACGTCCTGCGGATTGTCTTCCGCATAATGCAAGACTGTATACCCGCCAAGCGAGTGACCAGCCAGTGCAAAGGGGGATGTATACCATTTCTGATCCTTTGCCCATTCAATTGCATCATACAAGTCATGCAGGTGAGTTTGGATGGAGTGGTCCTGAATTTCTCCGTCACCTGGATTAAAGCTGTGAGTACAATCAAGGGACAAAGTTGCATAACCACAAGCCTGAAAAACTCTGGCCATTCCGATTATATGAGGAGAATCCATGGAGCTGCCGTAGCCATGCTGAATGATGGCTAGTCCTCGCTGATTACTTTGCGGTGGCTCATAGCGAACATACATAGTCTGTCCGCTCCGGTTGGTTATGGGTGTTTTGCCAACTCGCATATTAATCCTGCTTATTTTTTCTTTACGCCATTTCTCAATAACTTATAAAAATAGCTGTCTTTAAGTGCGTCGAAAGAGGCATCGATGATGTTTGTAGAAACCCCGATAGTATACCACTGATTATCGATATCTCTTTTTGATGCGGTTTCAATCAAAACGCGGGGCATGGCGGCGGAGGCATCTTGCGGCTTGAGAATGCGTACGCGGTAATCGACCAGATGCATTTCTTTTAGTATCGGGTACACAGGTTCAAGGGCCTTGCGTAATGCCAGATCAATAGCGTTAACCGGCCCGTTCCCTTCAGCAACAGTATGAACAACCTTATCCCCGATGCGCACTTTGACGCTGGCCTCGGATTCAGTAACAAGCTCGCCACGGGCGTTATAACGCCGCTCATCAGTTACCGAGAAACGTTCAGTGCGGAAAAACTCCGGGACCTGTCCCAAAGTGCGCTTTGCCAGAACTTCAAAAGAAGCTTCCGCTCCATCATACGAATATCCGACAGCTTCCCGCTCTTTAACGATATCAACCAGTTTTTTGATCAGCGGATCTTTAGGTTCGACGTCGATGTTCAGTTCCTTGAGCCGTGCGATCATATTGGCGCGTCCGGCCTGATCAGAAACCAGGATTTTGCGCTGATTGCCAACAGTTTCGGGTGGTATGTGTTCATAACACACCGGATTTTTTACAATGGCAGAAGCATGAAGGCCGCCTTTATGGGCGAAGGCCCTGTCACCGACGTAAGGGGCGTGCGTAGCCGGTGCACGGTTCATGATTTCGTCCAGCGTTCGGCTTAAGTGGCGTAATTGTTTCAGGCTTTCGTCACTGATTCCGACGTCATAGCCCATTTTCTTAGTGAGGTTAGGGATGAGCGTAACAAGGTCAGCATTGCCACAACGCTCCCCCAATCCATTAAGTGTGCCCTGAACCATGCGGCAGCCTGCTTTCACGGCGGCAAGAGAGTTTGCCACTGCACAGCCGGTGTCATCATGGCAATGTATGCCCAGATTTTCACCCGGTATGATCTTCATTACATCATGGACGATCTCGGTAATTTCATGAGGCATAGCGCCCCCATTGGTGTCACATAGCACAATCCAGCGTGCTCCGGCTTCATGAGCTGATTTCAGGCAGGCGAGGGCATAATCCCGGTTGGCTTTGTAGCCATCAAAGAAATGTTCGGCGTCAAAAAGAGCTTCGCCTTTTTTATTGGCAGCAACAATGCTGTCATGAATGATCTCAAGATTTTCATCGTTCTTGATGCCTAAAGCAACTTTGACATGGAAATCCCAGGTTTTACCAACGATCGAAAATGCTTTGGCGCTCGAATTAAGCACTGCGCTCAGGGAAGGATCATTGGCGGCGGAATGACCGGGGCGTTTGGTCATACCAAAAGCGGCAAAAACGCTCTTCTTTAATTTCGGGGGGGAACCGAAAAATTGATCATCGGTTGGATTGGCTCCAGGCCAGCCGCCTTCGATGTAATCAATGCCAAAATCATCGAGGGCTTTGGCAATGGCTTTTTTATCGGTGACCGAGAAATCGACGCCAGCAGTCTGTGCGCCGTCTCGAAGAGTAGTATCAAGTAAGAATATTCGTTCGCTCATAACCGATAAAATGAGGCAAGTAGCATACAAGTGCAAGCATTTCGGGATGGAATTGTTTGCTTTAATAAATTGTATTACATAAAAATTAGATAAAATTTTATTAAAACTACTTATGAGTGCAGCTGTATGATAATGGTAATTTACATAAAACTAATATATAATATAAGTAGAATGTACTTGTTTTCTATGGGTTGCATTCGGAAAGAGTGGACTGGTATAGCATGAAGAAAAAACAGGAATACTACGCTGTTGCTTATTTTATGATTCTCGTGTCAGTTGCGGTCGCCTCGCTGGTTGTAACTTTTGGCAATATCGATCCCTTCGTGCTCGGGCCCGATATGAACACTAATGGCCTGG